>NZ_JBSVEM010000019.1:0-103012 GCF_056312285.1 Pseudoalteromonas sp. ABE4_541 | reverse complement strand
AGAGACTTGAACTCTCACACCCGAAGATACTGGAACCTAAATCCAGCGCGTCTACCAATTCCGCCACCCCCGCACAGGAGGTTGTGTTTTTAGTGGAACCTAAATCCAGCGTCTAAAATGACATCTGGCCAATTCCGCCACTCCACACAGGAGGTAAGCAAATGGTGGCTATGCCCTGATTTGAACAGGGGACCCCATCATTATGAGTGATGTGCTCTAACCAGCTGAGCTACATAGCCAATGGCTGGAGTACCAGGATTTGAACCTGGGAATGGCGGGATCAAAACCCGCTGCCTTACCGCTTGGCGATACTCCAACAACGTTTACTTAGCGTTGATTATTTTACTTCTTATCGAGAAGTTGGTGCGGAGGGAGAGACTTGAACTCTCACACCCGAAGATACTGGAACCTAAATCCAGCGCGTCTACCAATTCCGCCACCCCCGCAAGGTCGACCAGCTAAACCGATGAGTTTGGTAGTAATAAAAAACATGGTGGCTATGCCCTGATTTGAACAGGGGACCCCATCATTATGAGTGATGTGCTCTAACCAGCTGAGCTACATAGCCATCTTTTTTTATTTCTCATCATCGCTGATGCGGGGCGTATTATGCTGATATGCCCCAAACTCGTCAACACCTTTTTTGCAAAAAACTACAGAAGAGTGTCTGTTTGCAGATTAAATAGCCGAATTGGTCATGATAATGTCATTGCTCGCTGCTATTTTAGACGATTCAGTAAAATGAACTCTTTTTCAAGGTAAGTTTCATATAACTGTAAAAACAAAAAAGGGCCAATGTTGGCCCTTTTGCAGTTTAATGTAAGTTACACATTAAATAAGAAGTTCAATACATCGCCATCTTTGACGATGTAATCTTTACCTTCTTGGCGGAATTTACCCGCATCTTTCGCACCACTTTCACCGCGATATTGAATGTAATCATCAAATGCGATGGTTTGTGCACGGATAAAGCCACGCTCAAAGTCAGTGTGGATCTTACCAGCCGCTTGAGGCGCGGTAGCACCTACTGGGATTGTCCAAGCGCGCACTTCTTTTACGCCAGCGGTGAAGTAAGTTTGCAGCTTAAGTAACTCATAACCACCACGGATCACTAAGTTTAATCCAGGCTCTTCTAAGCCAAGATCTTCCATAAACTCAAGTTTATCTTCGTCTTCAAGCTCAGATAATTCTGCTTCAATTGCCGCACATACAGGAATAACCACGGCATCTTCCGCTGCTGCAATTTCACGTACTTTGTCTAAATGAGGGTTATTTTCAAAGCCATCTTCATTGACGTTGGCAATGTACATCGTTGGTTTGATGGTTAAGAAGTTAAGTGGTTTGATCGCCTCTTTTTCTTCTTTTTCCAACTGTAATGAGCGAAGTGTTAAGCCTTCATCTAAATGAGCTTTTACTTTCTCTAGTACTTGGTTTTGGAATTTAGCTTCTTTATCACCGCCTTTGGCTTTTTTAGCGTTACGCTGCATCGCGCGATCGGCGGCATCCATATCAGCTAGTACAAGCTCAGTGTTGATCACGTCGATATCGTCAGCAGGGTCAATTGTGCCCGCAACGTGAACGATATTTTCATTTTCAAAACAACGTACTACGTGACCAATTGCGTCAGTTTCACGGATGTTTGCTAAGAACTGGTTACCAAGACCTTCACCTTTTGAAGCACCTTTTACCAAACCTGCAATGTCAACAAACTCCATTGTTGTTGGTAAAATACGCTGTGGGTTCACGATTTCGGCTAATTGTTCTAGACGATTATCAGGAACCGGTACTACACCCGTATTCGGCTCGATAGTACAAAATGGAAAGTTAGCGGCTTCGATACCCGCTTTAGTTAACGCATTGAAAAGGGTAGATTTACCGACGTTTGGTAAACCAACAATGCCACATTTAAAACCCATAGTTTTGAACCCTAATTTGACTCAGATAAACGCAATATACTTTAAATCACGGCTTAAATGAATGTAGTCTGTTTTGTGCTTTTAACACACCGTCTTTTGCTAAAATTTCCATGCAACGCACGGCTTCATCAACCGCCGCATCAATCTTCTCTTGGTCCTCTTTTGGCGCTTTTCCAAGCACCCAACCAGTCACTTTATCTTTGTGACCAGGGTGACCAATACCAATTCGCAAACGCATGAATTCTTTACTGTTAGCCATCTTTGCAATGATGTCTTTTAAGCCGTTATGACCACCGTGACCTCCGCCTTTTTTCAATTTGGCGATACCAGGCTCTAAATCCATTTCGTCATGGGCGACAAGGATATTTTCTACCGGAATTTTATAAAAATTAGCGAGACTACTTACCGCTTTACCACTTAAGTTCATATAGGTGGTTGGGATCAAAAGCTTAAACTCTTGATTATTGATAAGTACTTTTCCAGTAAGACCGAAGTGTTTTGCGTCAGGTTTTAATTGGCAGTTGTAGCGTTTGGCGAGTTCGAGAATGAACCATTCACCAGCATTGTGACGTGTGTTTTGATATTCGGGGCCTGGATTAGCCAGGCCCACAAGCATTTGAATATTATTCAAGGTGCTGACACCTTAATAATTATTCTGCAGCTTCTTCAGTTGCTTCTTCAGATGCAGCGCCTTTAGGTGCATTTAAAGTAACAACCGCTTGGTCGTGACCTTCACCTTTAGCAAGTTCAACTGAAGCAACACCAGCAGGAAGTTTAATGTCAGAAAGGTGTACAGTTGCACCAACTTCAAGCGCAGCTACGTCTACTTCGATGAACTCAGGAAGTGCAGCTGGTAAACAAGTAACATCGATTTCAGTTACGTGGTGAGCGATAGTGTTACCACCTTTAGTTGCTGCTTCTTCGTTTAGGAAGTGTACAGGTACTTTAGTGTGGATTTTGTGGTTAGCGTCAACACGTTGGAAGTCTAAGTGAGTTACTTTAGGCTTGTATGGGTGACGTTGAATGTCTTTAAGGATAGCTTCAACAGACTCGCCAGCAATGTTTAGCGTAAGGATGTGGCTGTAGAAACCTTCATCTTCTTGTGCTTTGATTACTTTGTTGTGGTCAAGTGTTAGCGCTAAAGCTTCTTTGTCTGCACCGTAAAGGATCGCTGGAACCTTGTCTGCACGGCGTAGGCGGCGGCTCGCACCAGTACCTAAATCAGCACGTACTTCGGCATTCAATGTGTATAATTCGTTAGACATAATGTCTCCAAAAATATTTTAAGTTTAATGTTGAGGGTGCTCGCGACCAAACACCCTACCTAAAAAGGCGCGCTACTATACCATTGCTGGTTGATAAATAAAACATAGAAGCACAAAAAAAGCACCCTAAGGTGCTTTTTGTCTAGTCGGCAATAATAAACGCCGACTAAATTAATGCTGGAACATAGCAGAGATTGACTCTTCGTTGCTAATACGACGGATCGTTTCTGCAAGCATATCTGCCAGTGTTAGCACTTTGATGTTATCAAGTGTGCGTAACTCATCCGTTAATGGAATTGAGTCAGTGACAATTACTTCATCAATGACTGAGTTACGTAGGTTTTCTGCTGCTGCACCTGAAAGCACTGGGTGAGTTGCATAGGCGAATACTCGTTTAGCACCGTGCTCTTTAAGTGCTTCAGCCGCTTTGCATAAAGTTCCACCCGTATCAATCATATCGTCTACGATGATACAGTCACGACCAGCCACGTCACCAATGATATGCATCACTTGAGAAACATTCGCTTGTGGGCGACGTTTGTCAATAATAGCTAGGTCTGTGTCGTTGAGTAGTTTTGCGATAGCGCGAGCACGTACAACACCACCGATATCTGGTGAGACAACAACCACATCTTCAAACTCACGCTCTTTCATATCGTCTAGTAGTACTGGACTACCAAAAACGTTATCTACAGGAACGTCAAAGAATCCTTGGATTTGTTCTGCGTGAAGATCAACCGTTAGTACACGGTCAACACCTACGCTAGATAGGAAGTCTGCAACTACCTTTGCTGTGATTGGTACACGCGCAGAGCGTACACGACGGTCTTGACGAGCATAACCAAAATAAGGAATAACAGCAGTAATACGACCCGCAGAGGCACGACGTAGAGCGTCGACCATGACGATAAGTTCCATTAGGTTATCGTTAGTTGGGGCACAAGTTGACTGGATAATGAAAACATCCGATCCGCGTACGTTTTCGTTGATTTGAACACTGATCTCGCCGTCACTAAAACGGCCAACAACAGCATCACCTAACTCAATGAATAAACGTTTTGCAACTTTTTGAGCTAACTCAGGTGTTGCGTTACCAGCGAAGAGCTTCATGTCAGGCACGGTAGGGTTCCTCAGGCACTGAATTTTTGGACTAACATGCAATGACAGGGTCAAAACAGGCTAACTTAAACAAATTTACTTCTACATTTTAAGCCAACTATCAAGCTGCATATGGGCAGGTGAGATATTGGTACTTGGGGCTATAAACCCTTGCCAGTATGACGGTAATGAATCGAGCACACGCTGTGCTGCATCGGCTGAATCTAATTCAACAAAGCAACACGCTCCGGTTCCTGTCATACGAGACGGCCCATATTTTAGCAACCACCCAAGGGTCTTTTCAACCTCGGGGTAAAGCTTTTTAACTAAAGCCTCACAATCATTTCGAGTTTGCGACAGTTGCCACTGGCCAAAAAGCTTTGGCGTATTTCTGACCAACTCTGGGTGTGTGAATACTTTTGCGGTACTAACATGTACATTTGGAAAAACCACGCAAAACCAGCGTTGCTCTATGCTGTATGGTGTTAGCTGTTCACCCACACCTTGGGCTAAAGCCGTTTTACCGTTCACAAAAACGGGCACATCTGCGCCCAGTTTTAGGCCCAGTTCTGCGAGTTTTTCTAGGTTTAAATTACATTGCCATAATTGATTAATTGCTAATAATGTCGTTGCTGCATCGGAAGAACCGCCACCTACACCGCCACCCATAGGTAACTTTTTTATAAGCTTGATGTCTACACCCTGTTTTGACTGGCGGTAAGGCATTAGAGTCATGGCAGCTTTATAGATGAGATTTTCTTCAAGCGGGATAGTGGATTGGGTATCGTGAATGCGCACACCGTCAGTGTCACTTAAAGAAAAAGTGAGTTCATCTCCATAATCTAAAATCGTGAACAAGGTTTCTAACTCATGGTAGCCATCTTCTCGCTGGTTATTGATGTGTAGAAACAAGTTAAGTTTGGCGGGGGCCATTAAAGAGAGTGAAGTCATATTAAAACTGCCATGAATTGAGCTGAATTTTTAAACGTAACGAATCATGTCTGAGGTCCATGCGAGTAGGCAGCCACATGCCATTTACTTGTTCAAACTGCTGATATTTTGCTTGCCACTGTTGACCTGAACTGTCGGTCCATGTGCCTGATTTTAGACGACCCAAGTTGTCATATTGATTGCTGTCATCATCAACAGTACCAGTTAGCCATAAAGGGGCCTGCGATACAGGTAAATCAAGACCACTGAGTCGCTTTACTAATTGCTGACTATCATTGTCTACATAGGTTTTGCCATCGTATTCTAGCTCGCTGTATTGATCTTGCTCGGTCAGCGATAAAATACGAGTGCCTATAAAGCTAGTGAGTACTAATTTTTGCTTGTTGTTACTAAGGTGCCAATTAAAATTGGCGGATTGACGATCTTGGTCGCTCATAAATGCAAGTTTACCACTTGCCTGCCAACTAGTTTGAGCTTTAAGCTGAGACCTCCAATCGTTATTTTGCGATGTCGGTTGGGAGATTTTTTGCGCACATCCATTAAGAAATAAAAAAAACATGAGCAAAATCAAATGAAATCGTTTCAATTGATGTTCCTTACTTTCCATATTCGATTGATTTTTGGTAAAATTGCGAGCTTTGAAACAGGGCTCGGGCAATTCTAGGCATCTATGACCATCATAGCACTTGGTATAAATCATAAAACGGCATCGGTAGAACTGCGCGAAAAAGTCGCCTTTTCCCCTGAGCAACTCTCGGAAGCACTGACTCAATTGGCGCACCACAGTCAATTTAAAGAGTCTGTGATTGTGTCGACCTGTAACCGTACCGAAATCTATTGTAGCCTTGAGAGCGAGAATCCCCAAGCGCTTCTAGCGTGGTTAGCAGACTTCCATCGCATTGAAGAAGCGCAATTGAGCGACAATGTTTATGTTCATCATAACCAAGATGCAGTTAATCACTTAATGCGTGTTGCTTGCGGCCTAGATTCTTTGGTTTTGGGCGAACCACAAATTTTAGGGCAAATTAAACAAGCTTATAACACGGCAAAGCACCACAATGGCATTAGACCCGCTTTTGAGCGTTTGTTCCAAAAGACGTTTTCTGTTGCTAAGCAGGTACGCACAGAAACGGATATTGGTGCCAGTGCGGTATCTGTGGCTTATGCTGCGGTCAATCTCGCCAAGCATATTTATGGTCAGTTGGATAAAACGCGGGTGTTGTTAATTGGCGCAGGTGAAACGATTGAACTGGTCGCGAAACATTTGTTTCAGCATCACCCTAAGTCAATTACAGTCGCGAACCGTACAATTGAGCGGGCGCAAGGACTAGCCACGGAAGTCAATGGGGAAGTGATTTCACTCGCGCAGTTACCTGAAGAGTTACATAAAGCAGATATCGTGATTTCATCCACCGCCAGTACGTTGCCCATCATTGGTAAAGGGGTGGTTGAACAGGCACTTAAACAACGCCGCCATAAGCCTATGTTGTTAATTGATATTGCAGTGCCACGAGATATTGAAAGCCAAGTTGGGGACTTGGATGCTGCCTATTTGTATTCTGTTGATGACTTACAAGCGATTGTCAGCGAGAATATGGCCTCTCGTGAACAAGCAGCGCGACAAGCCCAAGCTATAATTGAAGAGAAAACGAGAGAATTTGCGCAGTGGCAACGCTCACTCAAATCGGTAGATGTGATCAGACAGTACCGAGATAGCGCGCAGCAAATTAAAACAGAGTTGGTTGAAAAAGCGCTCAGCCAACTGGAGTCAGGCAAGCCTTCAGACAAGGTGTTGCTCGAGTTGGCCAATAAATTAACCAACCGTTTAACTCATGCTCCCACTCGTGCAATTCAAGAAGCCGCGAAATCGGGGGATGTTGAGCAACTGGCGCAACTCAAACAAACATTAGGAATTGAGCAGGAATAATACGTTAATGAAAGAGTCGGTATATCGTAAGTTAGAAACATTGGCTGAGCGTTATGAAGAGGTTCAGGCGATGCTAAGTGATCCAGAAGTGATAGGGGATCAGAACCGCTTTCGCGCATTGTCAAAAGAGTATTCAGAACTAGAAGATGTGGTAAAGGCGTTTGCGGCATACCAACAAGCACAAGAAGATGTTGCCACTTCGGAAGAAATGCTTAAAGACTCCGATCCAGACATGCGTGAAATGGCGCAAGAAGAGTATAAAGAAGCCAAAGCAGCCATCGCACAACTTGAGGACGACCTGCAAGTATTGATGCTGCCAAAAGATCCTAAGGATGACAACAATGTTTTCCTTGAAGTTCGCGCCGGTACTGGTGGTGATGAAGCGGCAATTTTTGCAGGTGACTTGTTCCGTATGTACAGCCGTTATGCTGAAACACAGAAATGGAAAGTTGAAGTGGTCAGTGCCAATGAAGGCGAGCATGGTGGTTATAAAGAGATTATTGCCAATATCAGTGGTGATGGTGTTTATGGAAAATTGAAGTTTGAGTCGGGAGCGCACCGTGTACAGCGTGTGCCAGAAACTGAATCTCAAGGCCGCGTTCATACCTCGGCGTGTACTGTTGCGGTGATGGCCGAAATACCAGAAGCTGAAGCAATTCAGATTAACCCAGCGGATCTAAAAATTGATACCTTCCGCGCGTCTGGTGCTGGTGGTCAGCACGTTAACAAAACTGACTCAGCAATTCGTATCACCCACTTGCCAACCGGTGTGGTTGTAGAGTGTCAGGATGAACGTTCACAGCATAAAAACCGTGCCAAAGCGTTGTCAGTGTTAGGGGCGCGTTTACAGCAAGCTGAAGATGAAAAACGTCAAGCGGCAGAAGCATCAGAGCGTCGTAACTTGGTGGGTAGTGGTGACCGTTCTGAGCGTATTCGTACTTACAACTATCCACAAGGCCGTATTACCGATCACCGTATCAATTTGACACTGTATCGTTTGAATGAGGTCGTGGCAGGTGAATTAGGCGCGATTATCGACCCATTGTTACTTGAGCACCAGGCTGACTTGCTTGCGGCTATGGGTGAAGAATAATAGTGACCACACAAACCGTTGCCCAAGCGATCGCTTGGGCTACCCAACTTTTAAAAGACACTTCCGATACTGCAAAGCTTGATAGTGAAGTTATTCTCCTTCACATAATCGATAAACCAAAGAGTTATTTATTTGCTTGGCCTGATGCAGAATTGACACACGCCCAGCGTGGTCAATTTTACGAATTCATACAAAGAAGGCACGCTGGTGAGCCTGTTGCACATATTGTGGGTGAGCGTGAGTTCTGGAGTTTGCCATTTGAGGTTAATCCAAGCACGTTAATTCCAAGACCAGATACGGAAACCTTGGTGGAATATGCATTGAGTTTAGCTTTGCCAAGTAACGCTAAAGTGCTGGACTTGGGCACGGGGACGGGCGCGATTGCCTTAGCACTGGCATCAGAACAACCTACATGGCAGATAACCGCTGTTGATTTTTCTGATGAAGCAGTGTTACTTGCTAAGCGAAATCAGTCTAAATTCGGTTTCAACAACGTCAGTATTATGCAAAGTAACTGGTATCAGGCAATACACGGTGAGAGGTTTGATCTTATTGTGAGTAACCCACCGTACATAGAAGAGGATGATCACCATTTAGCACAAGGTGATGTGCGTTTTGAGCCTCTCAGTGCTTTGGTGGCCGCTGATGATGGCATGGCCGATATAAAAACGATTATCCGTGAGGGTAGAGAGCACCTAAACCTAGGTGGCTTTTTACTCATTGAGCATGGCTTTAGGCAAGCTATTAAATTGCAGCAGTATTTTGCACAAATGGCGTATAACAATATACTTACCATTAAAGATATGGCAGGCTGTGATAGAGTCACCTTAGCACAATGGCAGGGTGAATAGCGCTGAACCTCAAGTTAGCAAGTAGTTGAAGGATCCCTCTATGGATGATTTTTTGTTTTCTGATGAACCCAATGACGTTGTTGAACCTGAGCAGGGTGGCAAGTGGAAGGTAATCATTGTTGATGACGAGCCGGAGGTTCATGCGGTGACTAAACTCGCATTGAGTGACTTTGAATTTCAAAAGAAACGTTTGGAATTCTTGAGTGCTTATTCGGGTGAGGAAGCTCGAAAAGTGATTAGTGAACACCCTGATGCTGCAATCGTACTGCTTGACGTTGTGATGGAAACCGATGATGCGGGCTTGCAAGTCGCTAAGTTTATTCGTGAAGAGGCAAAAAACAGCCATATTCGGATCATTTTACGAACCGGTCAGCCAGGGCAAGCGCCCGAGCGTCAAGTGATCGTTAACTACGATATTAACGACTATAAATCAAAAACAGAGCTAACAGCGCAAAAATTATTTACCGTAGTGATGTCTAGCTTGCGGTCTTATCGGGATATTCTTGCCATTGAGCAATCACGGCAAGGGCTTGAGAAAATTATTTGTGCTTCTCGTGATATATTCTCAACTCATTCTATCGAGCACTTTATTCAAGGTGTAATGCAGCAACTTACATCATTGCTAGGCACCGTAGATGAGGCTATGTACGCGACCTCATTGGTTGCAAGCAATCAGTGCAATCAAAAGCATGAGCAATTGGTTGTGTTTACAGGCCGTGGTGAATTTGAACAGTGTGAAGGTAAGCCTATCACTGAAGTTTTGACGGCAGAACAACTTGAGGCATGTAATCAAGCTTTGAATGACAAAGGTATTGTCTATAAAAACAATTATTTGTTTGCCTACTGTTCTAGCGAATATAACCACAGCTCCATGTTATTCGTGTCTGGGATCCCAGAATCACTTAGTGATACGCAAAAGCACCTGATCAAAATTTTCTCGCAAAATGTGCAACTGGCATACGAAAATGTACAACTTCAAGCCGAGATCGAAAGCACTCAACAAGAATTAGTTTACCGACTCAGTGAAGCGCTTGAACAACGCTCAACAGAGACTGGTAACCATGTAAAGCGCGTCGCGTATATGTGTGAGCTATTTGGTTCGAAAAAAGGCTTGAGCCACCACGATGTTGAACTGCTTCGTATGGCATCGCCTCTGCATGATGTGGGCAAAGTGGGTATTCCCGACGCGATTTTAAATAAACCTGAGAAGCTAACAGACGATGAGTGGAATGAGATGAAATCTCATACACTTAAGGGCTACAAAATTTTAAAAGACTCTCGCCGAGAGATAGTCAATGCTGGCGCTATTATTGCCAAAGAGCATCATGAGAAATGGGACGGTACGGGCTACCCTGAAGGGAAAAAAGGGGAAGATATTCATGTTTTCGGTCGCATTGTTGCATTGGCTGACGTTTATGATGCACTGCGTCATCAACGTTGTTACAAGGCTCCATGGACTAAAGAACAAGCGCTTGCAGAAATAAACACGCAAAGAGGTAAACACTTTGACCCTGAATTGGTTGATATTTTAAACGAACACATAGAAGATATAGAAGCAATATTCGCACGTTTCCCGGATCATTAAGAAGAAAAACTATGGATTATTTAGCTTTAAAGCACACTCACATGCTGTTTGTCGTTCTCAGTGTTATATTATTTTACACTCGAGCAATCTCTCGTTTAGCGACGGGAAAGTTAGCATCACATAAAGGTGTTTTTATTGTCGGTCATAGCGTCGATACGCTGCTCCTTATATCTGCTATCGCTTTACTCATCATGGGCAGTATCAACCCGCTGAGCCAGCCTTGGCTACTTGAGAAAATCGTTTTAGTGATAGCTTATATTGCGCTTGGTGTTATTGGTGCGAAAGCAGCCTCACGTCAGTTAAAAGTATCTACTTTGGTGCTGGGTACGTTGACGTTATTAGGGGCTGGTTATTTAGCAGGAACTAAGTCGGCTTTTATATTGTAGTGATTAAGTGATCTGATAAAAAAGCGCACATCTGTGCGCTTTTTTATTTTTTGCAATAGACTGACTGCTCGAAGTCTAAAAAAGGCAACTTACACTCAAAATGCGGCTTTCAAGGGTGTTTGGGTCTTTGCTAAAAAGTGGTAAACTAACCTTTCGATTAATGGAAAACAGAAAATAACTCGGTGGATATGACTGATCTCTGGTTCAACGAACAAGACGGTAGTACAGATTACATACCTCAAGAACCTTTGCTGCGCTGTATAGAAGCAGAACGGCACTGGGATGCACAAGCTAAATTAGAAACCAGTTACTGCCAACTTGCGGAACTAGAACTGCAAGTGGATGAAATTTGCTCGAAAAACATAAGCTTACACGAGCGTTTAGATGCATTGTTAGATGCGTTTTACACATTGTGGTTATTCAGTGGCAGCGATCAAAACGTCCCAGAGCACGCATTAAACAGTGTGTGTTACACATTAAATATGCGTAGTGGTTCTCCCACATCATTAGCACTGATTCTTACACACCTATTGAAGCGAGCTGAATATGACGCGCAGATGGCACTCAGTCAAGGTGAGGTCATGGTCAATGTTGCAATGAGTGGCTGTGAAAGCTATCTGATTGACCCAAATAGCGGTCAGCAAACATGGTTCATTCAAGCTGAAAACGATAAAGACAAAGAGAAAGAAGAAGAGCCACTTGAACTTGTTATTGGTGATGAGGCGGTTAAGTTATATCTTGCTCAGCAAAAATGGGCATTTATTGCGGTCGATAAGTTCAGCCATGCTTTGAGCTGTGTGGAACTGTTGATGGATCTGATCGGTGATGACCCATATGAACGCCGTGATAGAGGTTACCTTCTTAACCAGCTGAACTGTCCTAAAATGGCAAAAGAAGATTTACAGTTCTTCGTTGACGAGTGCCCAGATGATCCCACCATTGAGATCATTCAACATCAAATTGCGGAACTGGCCGATCATAATAATATACTCCACTAATAATAATGAGGATCGCTATGCACGAAGGATCTGCTTTAATCACTAATAATGCCGTTATTTTAGGCTTGTTAGCGGCAATATTGGGATTTGTTTTCTACACATCTAATTTAAAGCAAGGCTTTTGGGCTAAGTTTTACAAGTATGTGCCAGCGTTGTTAATGTGCTACTTTTTGCCTTCGTTATTGAACACCTTTGGTATTGTGGATGGCAGTAATAATCAGGTTTACACCGTAGCCAAGTACTTCCTATTACCAGCGTGTTTGGTGTTGTTGACGCTAAGTATCGACCTTAAAGCTATTCTCGGTTTAGGTAAAAAGGCCATCATTATGTTCTTAACAGGCACCGTTGGCGTTGTGATAGGTGGGCCAATTGCCTTATTAATTGTCGCGACGATAATGCCTGATTTACTCGGCGTGAGTGGTCCCGATGCTTTGTGGCGGGGTATGGCTGCACTGGCAGGCAGCTGGATTGGTGGTGGTGCCAATATGCTTGCGATGAAAGAAATTTATGGCGCTGGTGGTGAGATATTTACTGTGATGGTCACCGTGGATATTGTGGTTGCCAACCTTTGGATGGCTGGGCTACTGCTGCTGGCTGCAAGACATAAAGAAATTGATGCGAAAACGGGGGCGGATACAAGCTCAATTGATCGATTAATCGATAAGGTCCAGCAATTTGAAGCACAACATGCACGAAAGCCTGAATTGAAAGACTTTATGATCATGCTTGCATTGGCATTTGGTGCAACTGGCTTAGCGCATTTCTCAGCAGACCTTCTGGTACCATTTTTTGTTGAAAATTACCCTGAGCTTAAGAAGTTTTCATTACACAGTAAACTGTTTTGGATTGTTGTGTTAGTTACAACGGTAGGCCTTGGTTTATCTTTTACTAAGGCTCGCCAATATGAAGCCGTTGGAGCATCGAAAATCGGTGCTAGCTTTTTATATATTCTAATTGCAACCATTGGTTTGCATATGGATATTGCTAAAATTATAGAAGCTCCGAAGTATATCATTATTGGTGTGATTTGGATGTTGATCCATGTAGGCTTGCTGTTCTTTGTTGCGAAATTGATTAAAGCGCCCGTGTTTTATGTGGCTGTAGGTAGTAAAGCCAATATTGGCGGAGCAGCGTCGGCACCGGTTGTCGCCTCGGCATTTCATCCAGCTCTTGCGCCTGTGGGTGTATTACTCGCGGTTCTTGGTTATGCGCTGGGTACATATATGGCGTGGCTGTGTGGCCAGTTGTTGCGCATTGTTGGTAGTTAATTTGGAAATAATATGAATACACAAACAATTAGCTTAGCTAATATTGAAATCGCAAACGACAAACCGTTTGTGTTGTTCGGTGGAATGAACGTGCTTGAGTCACGTGATTTGGCGATGCGCATTGCTGAACATTATGTTGAGGTGACCAATAAACTTAACATCCCTTACGTTTTTAAGGCGTCTTTTGATAAGGCAAATCGTTCTTCAATTAACTCTTATCGTGGTCCTGGTATGGACGAAGGTTTGAAAATTTTTGAAGAAATTAAAAATACCTTTGAGGTGCCACTTATCAGCGACGTACATGAACCATATCAAGCAAAGCCAGTTTCTGAAGTGGTTGATATTATTCAGCTACCTGCGTTTTTGGCGCGTCAAACCGACTTAGTTGTTGCGATGGCTAAAACGGACGCTGTGATCAATGTAAAAAAACCACAGTTTTTAGCGCCTCATGAAATGCGACATATTCTCAAAAAGATTAATGAAGCTGGCAACGACCAAGTGATTTTATGCGAGCGTGGCAGCAGCTTTGGCTACAATAATTTGGTAGTCGATATGTTGGGTATGGACGATATGAAGCATATGGCACCTGTGATATTTGATGCAACTCATGCACTACAGCGCCCAGGTGGGCGTACTGATTCGGCAGACGGACGTCGTGCACAAGCGGCTGAGTTAGCACGCAGTGGTATGGCATTGGGCTTAGCGGGTTTATTCATCGAAGCGCACCCAAATCCAAATGAAGCAAAATGTGATGGCCCTTGTGCTTTGCCATTGGCAAAGCTCGAAGGCTATTTGCAACAAATGAAGGCGGTTGATGAACTGGTTAAGAGCTTTCCTGCACTTGATACCAGCGCGGCTGATCTGTAAGCAATACAGTGAGTCCAACATGGGATGGGCTCACGTAATTTGTAAGGCCCTTTTTCATGTCCAGACGACTTCCTCCACTTAACGCACTCAAAGCATTTGAAGCTGCAGCACGACATTTAAGTTTTACCAAAGCGGCAGAAGAGCTTTACGTTACTCAAGCTGCGGTAAGCCATCAAATAAAAATTTTAGAAGAGCATTTAGGCTTAAAGCTGTTTTTGCGTAAAAACCGATCGTTGCTGCTTACCGAAGAAGGGCAAGGTTATTTTCTTGACATAAAAGAAATATTTTCTCAGCTTATTGATGCAACTGAAAAACTACTGGCACGAGGAGCAAAAGGCTCTCTAACAGTGAGTTTAACGCCGAGTTTTGCAATCCAGTGGCTAGTGCCCCGCCTGAGTCAGTTTCAAGAATTACACCCTGAGATTGATGTTCGGATCAAAGCGCAAGATCATGATGAAAACTCATTGACCGATGACGTTGACGTTGCAATTTATTATGGCAGAGGTCATTGGAATGGCGTGCAAACTCACAAATTACACACTGAGTATTTAGTACCCCTGTGTAGCCCATTACTGCTCAATGGCCCAAAACCACTCGATCAGCCAAGCGACTTGACCCATCATACTCTACTTCATGATACTTCACGAAGAGCTTGGAAGGCATGGATGAAAACCGCTGGTGTTCGCAATGTACAAGTCAATACGGGGCCAATCTTCAGTCACTCGTCAATGGTGTTACAGGCTGCGGTGCATGGTCAAGGTGTTGCACTGGGGAACAGTGTGTTGGCAAAGCCTGATTTAGACTCAGGCCGACTCATTATCCCTTTTAATCATGTGCTTGAAAGTAAGAATGCATACTATCTAGTGCTTAGGGAGTCGCAAGCAGAGCTAGGTAAAATCGTATCATTTAGGGATTGGATGCTCAGTCTCGTAGAACAAGAGCAATTGTAATGACAATACAATGGTTTAAACCAACAAAGCCGATGGCACAGTTTATTTTTGCCCATGGTGCCGGTGCGGGTAGTGATTCTGACTTTATGCAAGTCATGGCCAAACACTTGTGTGATTTGAATATACAAGTTGGCCTGTTTGATTTTGAGTATATGCAACAAGCAAAAGCGCAGAATAAACGACGTCCTCCAGATAGAGCGCCAAAGCTATTGGCGTATTTTACAGAGCAACTAAAACAAGCAGACCCTCAGCTGCCTTTGTTTATTGGTGGTAAATCAATGGGAGGGAGAATGGCCTCTATGCTCGTCACTGAAAGTGATATGCCAATACGCGGCGTAATTGCTATGGGTTATCCGTTTCACCCCCCCGGTAAACCGGACAAGCTCAGAGTAGAGCACTTTAGTGATATTTCATGCCCTTTTTTAATATTACAAGGTGAGCGAGATACCTTCGGTAATCAAACTGAAATAACGCGTATGACTTTTTCTAAAGCGCCTAAATTAATTTGGCTTGCCGATGGTGACCACTCACTTAAGCCTCGCAAAAAAAGTGGTTATAGCGAGCAACAGCATCTACTTGATGCTGCGAAGCATGCAGCCCAATTTATGCAGGAGCACAGTCATGATTAAGCTTTTTCTCATGTTAGGAAGCTTGTTTTGTATGCTATCAGTGGCATTAGGTGCGTTTGCCGCTCACGGCCTTAAAAAGCACTTAGATGAATATGCACTCGGTATTTTTAAAACCGCTAGCGAATATCAGATGACCCATGGCCTTGCTTTAATCGCGGTGGCCATTTTACTTAAATGGGGCGTAAAGGCCGGGTTATCTGGGTGGTTGTTGATAGCCGGTATCATGCTCTTCAGCGGTAGTTTATACTTACTTGCTGTGACGGGAGCAAAATGGCTAGGTGCCATTACGCCACTCGGTGGCATTTGTTTTATCGCTGCGTGGGCGATATTAATTGTTAAGATTTATAAGCATTCATTTTAAAAGAGAGCACAGATGTCGAGTGTTGTAATTTATTGTCGCAGTGGGTTTGAAAATGACGCCGCAGCAGAGATCAATCACCATGCAGCTTTGCAAGGTGTAGCGGGTTACGTAAAGGCTAAATCCAATACAGGTTTTGTGACCTTTGAATGCTTTTCACCAGATGATGCGCAGCAGCTCATAAAGTTAGTTGACTTTAAAAGTCTTGTATTTGCTCGCCAGTGGTTTGCGGGCGTGCTAGTTAGCAATATGCTCATAGAAGATAGAGTCAGTGAGGTGAAAGCGGTTGTAGGCGAGTTCCCGCTGTGTGGCGACTTACGTGTAGAGACCCCGGACACCAACGAAGGTAAGGAGCTATCTAAATTCTGCAAGAAGTTTTCGACGCCACTAGCAAAGAGCTTGGAGAAGTTGAATAAACTAACCCGAGATCACAAACCAATGAAACCTGTTTTACATGTGTTGTTTTTGGCCAATGATACGGCTTATGTTGGCTATTCATTTAGTAATAACAACTCGCCATTTTTTATGGGCATTCCGCGTTTAAAAATGCCATCGGATGCGCCGAGCCGCTCAACTTTAAAATTAGATGAAGCATTCAATGTATTTGTGCCTAAGGACGAAGTAGAGAAACGTGTACAACCAGGCATGCGAGCGGTCGATTTAGGGGCCTGTCCTGGTGGTTGGACTTATCAGCTCGTCCGTCGTGGTATGTTTGTAGCAGCCATTGATAATGGCCCGATGAACGATGCCTTGATGGAGTCCGGTCAAGTGAAGCATTTTAGAGAAGATGGCTTTAAGTACCTACCTGAAAAACGTAATATCAATTGGTTGGTATGTGATATGGTTGAAAAACCTTTGAAAGTCACGAACTTGATGCTGGATTGGATAGTTAATGCTTTCGCTAAAGAATTGATATTCAATCTTAAATTACCCATGAAGAAACGTTTTGATAGTGTTTATGAGTGTTTAACATTGATCCATGAAGAGTTGGCGAAGTACGAAGTAGATTATACGTTGCAAGCCAAACATCTATATCATGACCGTGAAGAAGTAACCGTGCATATTGAGGTAAATAAGGTGCCTGAAAAGCTGTATAGTTAGTTTTCTTCAAACATGAGTCTTTAACCTGTAAAGACTCATTCGGACAAGCCCATTTTTAAACGAGTTAGCAAGCTTCGCTACAAGGGCCACGGCTAGGCACGCAGTAGTGATGATCGCCATTGGTAAGCGCGCCACCGCCAACTTGTGGTGTTTGAGCTGCATCAATTTTTTTTGTTTTTACCGACAGTTTTTTGAGTTGTGTTTTCTTAAGTAACATCAATAATTCCTTTTTATTGGTGATTTGGGAAAAAGAGCGATTAGGCTCTTGATTCTATTTTTAACATTTAAAATTCTTTTTTGCAACATTGTGTGTTCGGATGGATTTCGTAGAATGCACTGACGAATAAATAAAACGGTTTACAAACGAATGTTAGGTACTTAACCTCAGCTGCACATAAGCGAATTTGCCCAATAAAGCTATTTCGCTCACTCTCTGCGTTATTTCCACTTGTAATAGCCTGCTATTACTTCGCGAAAATGCCTTGATATTAAGCGAAATATCATCATTGGATGTCGAAATAGTTGCAATGTTTCTATTGCTAGCTATCAAAACTCTTATCCGCAGCTGAGGTTACTTAGTCCGGCCATTGATTATTGAACTTAGTCTTATTTGGTAGAATAAGCCTGTGATTAGGCTATACAAAAAGGGAATAAAAAAATAGAAAACGTTTTAAGTTTATGATTATTATGGTTATGAGTTTATTGGGGTAAAAAATAGAAGTAAAATAAGACGAATTTTTTTCACCAGCCTAAAGTGCTTCTCAACATTAGAGGAGCAAACAATGAAAACTCAATTTCCATCTATTATTTTAGTCAGCCAGTTAATAGTAAGTGGTATTACTTACGCTACAGATAGTCATGTCATCGAACCCGTTTTACAAAAGATCCCTATTGGCGACCAAGCAAATTTAGCCAGCTTTTATATGGGACAATATGAAGTGACAGTGGCTGAGTTTATGCAGTTTGTGAATGAAACGGGCTACCAATTACCTAGCAAATGTATGACATTTACAGATGAGCTTTGGCCCGATCCAGACAAACCAACGAAATGGAATTTACCGGCATTAATCGAAAACCCATATCGTCCAATAGTGTGCGTAGGTGCACAGGGGGCGTTGGATTATGCTGACTGGTTATCAAAAAAAACGGGTAAGGCTTATAAGTTACCAAGTGAGCGGCAGTGGCGACACGCAGCATTAGCGGGTCAAACAGGACGTATGGCATTTGCTGATGATTATGATCAAACTGAGATATGCAAATATGAAAATACTGAGGATATTGCCAATATAGCGGGGCTGAAAAAGCATCACCAAGTGCGTTACAAACGCAGTGCGCAATGTAACGATGGCGCAATATATCATACTGTTGTGGGCATGTACCGGCCAAATCAATTTGGCTTATATGACATGATGGGTAATGTGAGAGAGTATACTCGTACATGTCATGCGTATAGTGACTCCGAGCCAAAAGCTTGCAAGCAATATGTTGCTGTAGGGGAAGCTTGGCACTGGCAGCCTAGGGGCGTGATGATACCCGATTGGATAGAGGTTGACTTTCAAGGGAGTATCGAGGGGTTTAGGCTCGTACTTGAGGCTGAAAATACGGGACCGATGACAAAACAAACGCTTTCTTTTTTGGAAAAGCTAAAAGACGCGCATCATCAAGCGCGACAGGGACATGCTCAACTGCAGCGTATTCCAGCTACACCTGAAGGAGTTTTTTTACAGTCAATGGGAAATAAAACTCCAAAAATTAGCTGGTTACCAGTAAAAAGCAAAAAGGTAAAATATACTGTCTACCGTGCTTTAAGTGACTTCAAAGGGGCACAGGTAACGCGCTTTACCAAAATAGTGGATGAGCTAAATATCCCTGAATTTATTGACACAAGTGTACCAAAAGATGCCTTTGCACGATATCAGGTATTCTCATATAACGATATGGGGGAAGGACTTGGTAGTAAAGTCGTCACACATGGTGAACCTAAAACCTTTACTATGGCAGAGCGCATTGAAGCCGAACACCACTTTAATGAACGTTATACATGGATTAGTAAGCGTGATGCAGCAACCGTAGTTGGGTTTAGTAGTAACCCAGATCACTTCCCAACGGGTATTAAGCCCCATAAACCTGCATGGCTTAGTTTGGCGCTTGATGTAACAGAAGCGGTGAGCACAGAGCTAACATTCAGGGCTAAATCAGGACAAGGTGGCGGGTTCGAGCTTTGGCAAGGCACACATTTAGTGGGGCGCTATAAAGTCCCTGCTGGAGACGAATTTTCAGTTTATAAGGGGCCAGCTACAATCATTAAAAGTAATGCACCTTTAGAAATTCGAGCAGAACAGTCAAACTGGTTTGAGCTAGATTGGTTGGAGTTTAAGTTACATTAATTGTTAAAGTGGCATGCACACCAGTTGGTATTGAATAGCAGCACTAGCTGCTATTTTTATTTCACTATCCGTTATTTAAATGATTTTTTAACCACTGATGTTCGCCACTGCGCTGTAAAAAGTCATAATAAAGTTGTCGCTTTTGATTTTGTTCCTGTAGGTGCAGGTAAAGCGCACGTGCGGCATGAATACTGGCGTTTTTATCAAATGCTTTTTGCGCTTGCTGGTACGCGTCTTCTAAAAAGAGGATGGCTTGTTGTGTTTGGTCTTGTGCCAATAGAAGCCTAGCTTGTAGAAGGTTGCGGTTAACCGCATGCGCCACGTTACTAGTAAGTAAGGTGTTTGCTTGTTTAAATTTGCCTGTTTGCACGTACAAATCGAAAAGTCGTTCGAAAGCATCATCAATCACCCAGAAGTTTGCTTGGCTGCGGGGGAGCGGTAGCACCTTTTTTAAATATTTTTCTTGCATGCCCTCATCAGTCGAAAAAAGTGCATAGTGAAAATAGACAAATGCGAGATGAGATGGGTGAAGATTCTCCTCGTTAGCAAGCTGCTGTGCTTCATTGAGTTGTAGGTACTTACGCTCATTCAGTCCCAACTTTGCCGAGAGGATAGAGTCTAAAATATGCAGTTGAAAGCGACCTTCAGCGTCAATGTTTTGTTGGGCAAGTTGTGTACCTCGTTTTAACTGTACTTCAACTTGCTGCAAGTTCCGCATCGCATAGGCTAAAAAGGCTTGTTTTTTAATGAGTTCAAATTGTAACGGCCAAATTTTCTGTGCGAGTTCATTTTCGGCTTTGTCTAACGTACTTTTTGCGAGAGTGTATTGGCCATTGTGCTTGTAAATTGAAGTTTTTAGTAACGCAGCTTCAATACGAATAGGCATGTTCTGTATGCTGATGGGCTGCTTCGCAATGCTCTCTAGGTGGGCTAAAGCAGCATCAACATGGCCAAGGCGGTAGTAGTAGTTAGCCAAAAATAGCGTTTTACTTTGGGCATTATAATCATCAGCGCGTTCAAGTATGTTCACCCAATGATTTACTTGGTTTGCGCTATCGAACAAGCCAACTTGCGAAAGTTGGTGTAGCTGTTTTTGCAATTTTGAAGCGAGTGTCGAGGGGTCTTTAGCAAACACATAGTCATGCCACTGAATATCATTGCTCTGCAATTTAAACTCTAAATATTGTCCCTCAGGAGTTTGGAAAAGACGGGTGCCCATTAACCAAGCATGGTTACCTACTGCAAGCTCCTTATAAGCCAGTTCAGGCATATTCATAAATTTGAGAGAAGCGACTCGGTTATGTGATAGCGGCTTAAAATCCATTACGCCATCGCTTAATTGGCTTAACAGGGGTTGGCTGTCATCGTGCGATAAATAAAATATTTGTAATGCCTGAAAGCTGGCGTTTCGCCAAATACCATATCCAGTAATTAGCGTAAAAATTAACACGGCACTTATTGCATAGCCTATCGATTTAGGGCGCTTGCTTGCCAAAGAAGCGGAAGGAGCTTGTTCGTTATTATGCGTGATTGGGTACAGCCATTTGTATCCTTTTCGTGGATAAGTTTGAATGGCACGTTCTCCCAAAATAGTCCTTAATTGGCTAATGGTTTGAAATACCACTTGCTCAGACACAACTCGGTTTTGCCACACGCTATCAAGGATTCGTTCTTTGCTCAGAACTATTTCTGGATTGCTGATAAAGAGCGCCAGTAAAGCTTGCTGTTTAGGCTGAAGGTCAATGACTTGGCCTTGGTGCGTCAAAATACCAGTGAGCGTATTGAATTGAAATGTATTGAACGAAACTACCATGCAATGACTCTGACGAGTGAGATTACCGTCATTATTCAATATTCTATAATTTAGGTAAATAGCCGCACATGATTGGGTCATGTGTACAAGACAGAGATTAGCTCTTGAGCGCTTATTTTTATCAAATCACGGGCTATGAAGATTGAGATATGAACAGTCTTGCGATGCAGTGCACTATAAATATATAAAATAAAATCAATGTTTTATTTTTCTTTTATCTATTAAGCCTCTGTCTATGATAGATAGTTGATTCATGCCTGATCTGGCTATGTGATTCGTCACATCAACAAGCAATGATGCATGAAGAGCTAAATGCTTGTTAGTTATCAACGTTTCAAACTGCTTGCCTTCTTAGTTGTTCAGTAAAATGAATTAAAAACATTCGGTCACTCAGCGTTTAATTGCACGCAAAAAGCAATAGTCGGGGTTGTGTGTCGCTTAGGGCTTAGCACTGGCGATAAACTTGATTCTACACAGTTATATATGTGGACAAGTTAAAAATTGAGCCTTATTTCTATCTCATCTTATCCTTATAAAAGTGTGCTTTTAGAATGTAAATTCTACATATTGTTGTTTATAAAACAGCCTTTTGAAGTCGCTTTTGGCAAGGCGTTATGTTTTTCAAAACAAATTATTAGTAGTAAAAACGCACGTTTAGTATTTTTTTTGAACGAAAAGTCCCATCTTTAAAAATAGAATTAAAAAATAAATAATTTCATAAAAGGCAACAGATGTTTTTTTTACTTACCTGATGAGCTCAGATGTTTTGTATCTGGGTTATGCCTAAGCCGCATTTTTATTTGCTTTGTTCACTGCTTGGTAGAAGTGCGGGGTTGTTAAAATTGGAATATTATTGTTATTTATGCACCTTTCTTTGTTTACATTAATTTTCATTAACGCAATATATTTTGACAGTTTATTTTCACGTGGATAGAATTCTTGGCGTAAACAAATCTTAGTAGTAATGGTTTGTGATTCATGTGTGTTTTTTTGAAGTTAAAAGTCTAAATTTTTTTGTCATTAATGTTAGCGAATTTGAGTGTTTCAAAATGCGCTTTGTTTGGTGTTAGACCTGATCTTTATACTGAATTGTTGATGTATATGACTTCTAATAAATAAGTGACAAAAATGGACTTGTTCGAACAAACACAGTTATAAGGATATGTTGTAATGCTAGATTTTTCTCTCGGGCTTGACTTTTGGAAGTACCGAATTGGTCGTTTTATACACGACTTTATGGGCAGTGCGCTGTTGATTGGGATAAGTGTTTGGGTATTGCAATCAGGAAATAAACCTTCTGATTTGGCACTTACCGTCGTTCCAGCTCAAGTTATCGGGTTGTTTTTAACACCTTTATTGGGCCCTTTTTCCGATAGATTCAATCGCAAGCGGTTGATGTTATTAGCTAACTTTTTAGTTTTATTACCACTCGGCGCAATGCTGTATTTTTCATTAAATGGTCTATTGAGTATCTTTGTTATCGCTTTACTCATGGCTGCAAATCAAACAGCAAACTCGCTATTTAGTGCTTGCGCAAGCGCTATTTTACCGCAACTAGTTACCAAGGATAAATTAGCTTCTGCGACCGCAAATGTGCAGGTTATGAACGCTTTGGTAGCGGTATTGGGTGGCCTGTTAGGTGCAAGTTTGGTCGCAATATTATCACTGTCTGAGCTATTGGTGATTGTGCTCATTGCTAAACTCGTTACATCTTTATTTATCGCTTTAATCAAATCTGATTTTTCTGTCACCCACATTGGTGAGAAGGATGCAGAATATGGCGTTAAGAAGTGGTGGAGAGATCTCAAAGGCGGCTTTTATTATCTGTCTAAAGTTAAAGTAGTACTTGTACTGTGCTTTATCAGCATGGTGCTCAACTTTTTTGGCGCACCAATCATGATTATTTCTGAGACTTTGGTGATTCGAGATCTCGGCTTATCAGCCAGTTATTTAGGCTACCTTAATGCGTCATTTGCCACTGGGATCATTCTTTCAATTGCCGTCTATAAGTTTCTTAATAAGAAAGTAAAACAGCCTGGTTTAACCTTTTTACTGTTTTTACTTTTTGCGGGTGAGCTTTTAGTAATCGGATTGAGTGAGTCTTACTGGGTCACATTAGCTGTCTTTTTCTTATTGGGTCTAACAAACGGTGTATTAAATGTACCGATCCAAACCCAACTAATTGCTGCGATAAGTAATGAGTACAGAGGTCGAGTAATGAACCTCTTCACGATGCTCATTGGCATTACAGCGCCTCTGGCTATTACATTGTCTGGCTACATATTAAACAGTCTTTCTGGGTACAACTTACTGGCTATATGTGGTGTCGGCGTGCTGTTGTTTAGCCCTATTGTGCACTTAAATCGAGCACTTTCTGGGTTTCTTGGTCACCCTACGCAGCGCGTAGAGACCTGGGTTAAACGCCTTTATTTCAAAAATATGTAGATAGTCTACTCACCTTATTCAACAACTTAATTAAATAATAACTACAAGCGGTTTATAAGTATGGATGCATCTTGCGCAGACTCAGCATTAAAGCTGAGCGTTGAAAATATCTCAAAATATGAATCAAACATTTTGGAGTGCAGTGCGCTTCAACCCAATAAGTGTTTTGCAGAACAGTTTTTACTTCGGTTATCTGGGTCATTAGATGAGCAAAGAATTCAAAATGTAATGTCATGTTTTATTGACGAATTACTTACTTGTTTCAATGAAACAGACTTTTTGGGTACTGAAAATACGTGCCGTCTAGAGCAAATCTCATGGGTTAATATTGAGCCTGATGAACAAATCACTCAGCTACTTGAATTGGTTGAGGCGCAGCGCGCTTTATCTTTTGAAGTGGGTCATGAAAGCTTGATTCGTGTTCACCTAGTGAAGCTTTCTAACCAAGAACACACATTACTTTTCACTGTGCACGCCTTAATTCTGGCCAGATGTTCGTTGTCCCATATTGAGCATACTTTTCAAAATCAAATTGCTGAATTTTTGGATGTGCAAATAACGCATGAGTCATTGCCTTGGTTTAAAGCACAAGCCAAATCACAATTAACAAACAGTCAGTTTAACCGTGTACTTCGTCGTGATTATCCTAAGACACTCTGTATTCATCACCTATTAGAAGAGCAAGCGAAACAAGTTTCGACCTTGGCTGCGGTGGTTCATGATGAAACGAGCATAAGCTTTGCTGAACTTAACAACAAAGCGAATCAGTTGGCTCACAAGTTAGTTGCAATGGGAATAAACAAAGATGCCATAATCGGCATTTGTCTCTCACGTTCGACTGATTTTATTGTTGCCGCTATGGCTATACTCAAAGCTGGAGGGGCGTTTTTGCCGTTAGACCCAACCTATCCTAAAGATAGGTTGGCCTATATGGTACAAGACTCAAAACTGCAAATTGTGATCACGTCGCTGGATATGCAAGCGAATGTTTGTGCGGAAACTTTGCAGTTAACCGCTGTATTACTAGATGATGAAAAAACCTCTCTAGAGCTTGCGGCACTCCCAACTAGTAACCTTGATTCATCTACGCATAGTCCTGATCAGTTGGCTTATGTTATTTACACTTCGGGTACAACAGGGCAAGCCAAAGGCGTGATGGTAAACCATCGAGGCCTAGTGAATTTGATCTGGCAGGATAGAACGTTACTTGATATTCGTCCCGCTGATAGAATGTTGCACTGTATATCACTCGCGTTTGATGCGGGTATTCAAAACTTGCTTACAGCGCTGTGTTCCGGGGCAAGTGTTTATTTGACCGATGCGCAAGCGGATCTGATGACGTTAATGCAAACGCATTTGATCAGCCACGCATTTTTCCCAGTTTCTTTGCTTGCTGTTCAGGTACCCACGTATATTCCGTCATTGCGTATGTTAATGGTTGGTGGTGAGGCGTGTCCGGTTTCTGTGGTCGAAAATTGGGGCGCCAACACGCGCCTAATTAATGCGTATGGACCAACGGAAGCGTCGGTAACGGCCACAATCGCAGAGTTAAAACCTCAAGATAAAATAACGATTGGTCGAGCAATTCCTAATGTACAAGTTCACATATTAGATCACGCACTCAATGCGGTTGAACAAGGTCAAATTGGTGAAATTTATATTGGTGGTGTGGGTGTCGCACGGGGCTACCTTGGCCGTGAAGAGTTGACGGCAAGTAGCTTTATTCGCGATCCATTTAGCAACGATACGTCTATGCGTTTGTATAAAACGGGTGACCTTGGCTGTTGGACTGAACAAGGGGAAATTGAATACCATGGGCGTGCAGATGATCAAGTTAAGATCCGTGGTTATCGAATTGAGCTTGGAGAGATCACTCAGAAGCTATGTGATTTACCAGAAGTTAAAGAGGGGCTGGTTGTTGTTCACCAAGAAGGTGGGAGCAAACACCTCGTTGCTTACTTCGTCGCGAGCGAAAATATCAAAGTTGAGCCGCTATCGTTAGAGCAACAGTTAGAGGCGATTTTACCTCAATACATGCTACCTTCGGCCTTTGTTGAACTCGAGGCATTTCCTTTAACAACAAATGGTAAAATAGACAAACGCGCACTGCCAAAGCCTGAGATCAGAGCGATGGCAACCAATTACCTTGAAGCGCGTAACGATGATGAAGCTGTGCTTTGTCAACTTTGGGAAAACATACTTGGAATAAGTAGCGTTGGTATCGAAGATGATTTCTATCAACTCGGTGGTGACTCTATTTTGGCGATCCAAATGGTTTCGCAAGCCAATAAGCTTGGTTTTGCGTTGTCGACAAAAAATGTCACCGCTACACCGACCATCGCTGCATTGGCGCTATGTAAGAACAAGGCTGAGCGAGATGCAGAACAAAGCGAAGTGCAGGGTGAGCTACCGCTATTACCGATTCAGAAGTTTTATCTCGAAGAAACGGATGCGCAAATTCATGACTTTAGTCAGGCACTGTTATTAAGCACCCCAGCAGGATTTGATCTCTCGTCTCTTGAAGCAATCGTTGAGGCGCTATACCAACGTCATGATGCATTGAGACTGCAGTTCAATGAACAAGCTAACTCACAGTGGATTGCCAGCCATAAACCACTTCAGCAAATTGATATTAAAGAAGCTTGCTCTCATGTTGTGTGTCCTGCGGGAGTTGAGTGGAGCGATTGGCTAACTCAACAATGCAACGAATATAGAGAGCAGCTCAATATTTTTGATGGTCCGCTACTGCAGGCTGTTTTCTTTGAACAAGAAGATCAGGGTAGATTATATCTCGCAGTTCATCACCTCATTGTTGATGGTGTATCTTGGCGAATTTTACTTGCTGACATTGAAGAAGCATATGAGCAATGGGCAAAAGGCACGCCCATAAAATTAGGTGAGAAAACATCCTCCTTACAAAGCTGGGGTAAAACCTTACACGACTACAGTCACGATGAGCAGTTGCAAAAGGAATTGGGATTTTGGCAAAGTCAGCTTGCTGATGTACCAGCATTACCACTTGATCATCTAGTGCAAGAGCGTCCTCGTGAAAATACCACTGCCGTTGTGCATTTTGAACTTTCGCACGAAAAAACACATGCGCTGCTACATAACTGTCACCATGCATACCACACTCAAATCAATGATTTGCTATTGGCCGGTTTATATCTAGGAAGTAGTGCTTGGTCTGGGCTTGATGCATTTAGAGTTGTACTGGAAAGTCATGGCCGTTCGGATTTGTTCGAACAAATGGACACGAGCCAAACATTAGGATGGTTTACTGCTGCTCACCCACTGAGAATGGCTTTCGACAGTCATCAGGTCCGTGATGTGATCATTGCTACGAAAGAGCTGGTACACGGCATTCCGAATAAAGGCTTTGGGTTTGGTATATTAAGCCAGTTGGGCACACAGTTAGCATCTGAACCGTATGAAAATAGCATACTATTCAATTATCTAGGTCAGTTTGATAGTAAAGATGAGCAAAGCGCTCGGTTCTTACGTGCTGATGATAAAATTGGCGATGATGCTAAAAGTAAAGCACAACGTCGTTGGCATCAATTGAATGTGAATGCCAAAGTCATTGATGGTCATCTTAAAGTTGAAATCGACTTCAGCGAATTGGAGTTTGATAGCGCCAATATTCAGCATTTTGCGAGTGAACTTGCCAAAGGGCTCGAACTTGTTATTGCACACTGTTGTGAGTCTGACACGTCGAGTTTTACTTGTTCTGATTTCCCTGTTGCAAAGGTGACTCAGGCACAACTTGATGCGTGGCAGTCAACTTACCCAAGCTTGGAAGATTTGTATCCAGCGACAGCGATGCAGCAGGGCATGATGTTTCATAGTTTGGTCGACAAATCTGCCTACGCGACCCAGCAGGTCATTCACTTTAAGGGTGAAATTGATATTGATGCTTTGCAACAAGCTTGGGCATGTATCGTGCAAAGGCATAAGGTTTTCAGAAGCGTTTTTGTTGGTGCTGATGATGTATTGCATCAGTTAGTACAAAGTGATGTTGAGTTACCTTGGCAGGTTTTGAATTGGCACAGTGAAGATGAAGCTGTAGCGCAGTCAAAGCGTATGGCTTTGATGCACGAAGAGCGTCACCTTGGTTTTGACTTTGAACAAGCACCGCTCATGCGTTTTAGTTTATTGCGGATGCCTTGTGGACAATGGCAGCTTATCTGGACACACCACCATATGCTGCTAGATGGCTGGTGTTTGCCATTATTAACAGAGCAAGTTCAAACGCTGTATCAAACGTTCCTTGAGGGTAATCAACCGAACTTACCAAAACCAGCCGACTATGGCCATTATGTGAAATGGTTAGCTGATCGCCCGATTGAACAAGCGCAAGATTTTTGGCATAGCCGCTTGGCAGATGTAGAGTCGCCAACCCAATTACCTTGGGATGGATGCGAACCTGAACAGGGCAAAGCAATGGCTGTGGCTAAATTGGTTTTAGACAAAGATAGCTGCGATGCGCTTAAAACGCTTGCTCGTGATAGTCAGGTGACAATGAGTACTGTACTGCAGCTAGCGTGGGGGTATTTACTCAGTTGCTACAGCTCAGAAAGTAAGGTTGTATTTGGCACTACAGTGTCGGGTCGTCCTGCTGACTTACCTGGTGCTGATGAAATGATAGGTTTATTTATTAATACCTTACCTATTAGTACAGACTTCTCTGACTCATCACCTTTGGTTGAGCAACTAAAGCACCTGCATAACGAGATCCAAAACGCAGATGAGCACGGCTATCTATCTTTAACTGAAATACAGTCATTGAGTGGCTGCCCAGCTGAGCAAGGTTTATTTGATAGCATTTTCGTGATGCAGATTGCAGGAATGAAAGAGGCAGGGTCAAGTGCTAAGTTGCAAATAGCCGAACTTGAAAGTACTGAACAAACGAACTTTGCGATGACGCTTGCTGCGACTGTTGAACAGCAATGTATTTTAGAGTTGAACTACAAATCTGACGTATTTTCAGCACAGCGTATTGAAAGCTTATTGGCTCGATTACGTTTGATTTTAAATGCTATGCCAACTTGGGGAAGCAAGCCTATTCAAGGTTTGAGCGTGCTCAGTGAAAGTGAGCGCATGCAACTGACTCAGTGGGCAGGTCACTATCGCGAATTTGACCCGCATTTATGTATGCACCATTTATTTGAACGTCAAGTTGATAAAACCCCAGATGCTATCGCACTAGTTTATCAAGACGAGTGCATGACCTATCGCGAGTTAGATCAAGCAGCCAATGCGCTAGCCCATAAATTGAAGGCTGCGGGTACTGGCGATGAACAGCTCGTTGGGATCTATTTAGACCGTTCAAATAGTATGATTATAGCTATGTTGGCGGTTTTGAAGGCCGGGGCTGCCTATGTGCCGATTGACCCAAGTTACCCACAAGATAGGGTACGTCATATGCTGAGTGATTCTTGTATTGAGATTGTGCTTACTCAAAATCACTACGTAGATGAAGCTGAGCTGGCATCGCTGATCAAGATAGAGGTAACACAAGAAGTTAATTCTGGCATGCCAAGATTGGGACTTTCAACGGTAAATGCAAGTTCACTGGCTTATGCAATTTACACCTCAGGTTCAACGGGCCTACCTAAAGCGACTTTGTTAGAGCACAAGGGTTTAGTGAACTTGGCGCAAGCGCAGTCAAACAGTTTTTCCGTAACCTCGAACAGCAAGGTGGCACATTTTGCATCGATGACTTTTGACGCAGCCACATCGGAATGGGGAATGGCGTTAGTTGCAGGCGCGCAATTGCATATTTTGCCAGAGGATATTCGTACACAAGCAAACTTATTGCAACGTGTTTTGGTCGACAATGAGATCAGTCATATCACTTTACCGCCAGCGTTATTACCACACCTTGAACCAAGTGAACTGGGATGTCTAAAGCACTTGATTGTTGCTGGTGATGCGTGTTCAAAAGCTCAAGCGGATCGATGGTTATCGGCCGAGCGCACTTTTTATAATGCTTATGGTCCGTCGGAGGCAAGTGTGTGTGCATCTATTGGTGTATACAAAGGTCATGGTGCGGCGTTGACGATAGGTAAGCCATTAGACAATGTGCTGCTTTATGTTGTTGATAGTCATTTAAACCAAGTCGCACCAGGTATTATTGGAGAGTTATTAATTGGTGGGGTTGGTGTAGGCCGAGGATATTTAAATCGTGCTGAATTAACGGCCGAAAAATTTATTCGTAACCCATTGTTGGTAGGTGACGAGACAACACTATATCGAACAGGTGATTTAGTACGTTGGAGCGAGCAAGGCGAACTTGAATTTGTTGGTCGTGTTGATAATCAGGTTAAGATCAGAGGATTTAGAATTGAGCTGGATGAAATTGAGCAACAACTTACTACGCTTGAATTTGTCAAAGAGTCTTTTGTATGTGTAAGGCAAGAGCAGGGCTATAAGCAATTAGTAGCCTACTTTGTCGCTCAAGCTGGATTAGATGCAGCTCAATGTGCAAATAATGCTCGTGAGGCATTGGCAAAAACACTGCCTGATTACATGCAGCCTAGCGTGTATATGCCACTGGATACATTCCCACTGACACCAAATGGAAAAATAGACCGCAAAGCATTACCAGTACCACAGTTTAGTAGCGATAGTGAATCATACGTTGCGCCGACCACAGAAGTTGAAAAACAACTATGTGCAATTTGGGAGAAAGTACTTGGGGCTAAGCAAGTTGGCGTAGAAGACAACTTTTTCTCGTTAGGTGGAGATTCAATTTTAGCGATCCAAGTTGTTGCTCAAGCAAATAAATTGGGTATTTCGGTCACAACAAAGAGTTTGATTGAGAATAAAACGATTAAAGGCATGGCTGACAACTTAGCCACTTGTCATGTGGTAGCCGAACAAGGTGCCATTGACGGTGAGCTGTCTATGCTGCCTATCCAAAAATACTATTTTGAGCATAGTGGCAAGTCTCTTAATCACTTTAATCAGTCGGTTCTACTAAATACACCGGAACACTTTGACTTTGAGCAGTTGAGCACCATAGTGGCGGCGTTGGTCACCCGTCATGACGTTTTACGTTTGAGCTTTCAATTCAATGATGATGCATTGACTGCAAGTCATTTAAACCTGAATGAGTCGCTATGGGCGAACAATGTAGTACATGAGTGTTGCCCTGACGGGGTTGATTGGTGTGACTGGCTTGAAACACGTTGTCAGTCATATCAAGAAAGCTTGGATATTCAAAATGGTGAAATATTTAAAGCGGTGTACTTACAAGGTAAGTCACAAGGGCGCTTACTCTTTGTTGTACATCACCTTGTAGTTGATGGTGTTTCTTGGCGCATATTGTTATCAGATCTAGCTGAAGCATACGAACAAGTTGCTGCTGGCCAAGTGATTAAACTTGCTTCGAAAACCTCATCATATAAAGCGTGGGGACAGGCCATAAGCGACTATGCTCTTGATAGTGAAGTGCAGGCGCAAATTCCATTTTGGAATGAACAGCAGCATGCAGTTCAACCCTTACCATTTGATAAATCAGTGACAGAAAAACCGCTTGAAAGCACCACACGCATTCAAGAAATTCACTTCACCAATAAAGAAACAGAACAATTACTATATCACTGTGGGCAAGCATATCGCACTCATATTAACGAGTTGCTGTTAGCCGGTGTGCTGGTGGGGCTGCATAACTGGGCGGGTTTAGAATCTGTAAGGGTTGTTTTGGAAGGACATGGCCGAGAGCCTTTGTTTGACCACTTGGATGTGACCCAAACCATGGGCTGGTTTACATCTATCTATCCGCTACGACTCGCACCTGAATCTTATGGTGTAAGTGATGTTATTCGTTATGCAAAAGAGCGTCTACGTACTTTACCTGACAAGGGAATGAGTTATAGCGCCTTGGCGGGGCAGGAGAAAGCACAACAATTTAGCGATGCGATAGTATTCAACTATTTAGGTCAGTTTGACCAAGGAATGAACGCGGGTCAATATTTTACCGCTGCCACTGAAAATAAAGGGTTAGAAGTCGCCACAGACCATCCTCGTTGGCATCCTTTGAATCTAAACGGCATGGTCAAAGATGATCAGCTTTATTTTGAGTTGGACTACAGCACTGAGCAATTTAATGCCAGCACCATCGAAACTTTAGCTGAGCAAATCGAGTTAGGAATTCGAGAAGTAATAAAGCATTGTGCGCATGTGACGCATACCAGCTTTACGCCTTCAGATTTCAGCGGGGCAAAAGTAAGCCAGTCGCAATTAGATAAATGGCAACAAGATTACCCTCAGTTAGAAGATTTGTATTTAGCTACACCGATGCAAGCCGGCATGATGTACCACAGCTTATTGGAGTCAAGCGCGTATGTAACACAATTGTGTGTGAAGCTGTCAGGAGCAGCCGATCCGCAAAAATTGCAACAAACTTGGCAGCAATTGGTAGGCAGACACAAAATCTTCAGAACTTCGTTTGTTGGTGAAGAAGGGGCTTTGCATCAGTTAGTTTCAAGCTCTGCACCTCTTATGTGGCAAACACTTGATTGGCAGAACATGAATGTCGATGAGCAGAATAAAGCACTGATTTCTTTACAGCAAAAAGATAAATCTCAGGGCTATGATTTTGCTCAAGCACCGTTAATGCGACTTTACTTTATACAAGTGTCGGCAGAAGAGTCTTGGTTGCTTTGGAGTCATCACCACATGTTGCTTGATGGTTGGTGTTTGCCATTAGTGCTTGGTGAAATGCTTGATATCTACGCTGCGCTCGACCAGAGGCGAGAGCTAAAACTAACGTCAGTAGCAGACTATGGGCAATATATCCAGTGGCTAAATAAGCAAGATAAAGCAGCATCAAAACTATTTTGGCAGCGAACGCTAGCTGCGTTTGAGGCTCCAACACCGATTAATTTGTCGAAGCCCGTGTTTGCTACAGAAAATAGATCAACCGAGCTGACTTGGAAATTGTCGGAAGCTGTTACTTCAACACTCAAATCATTAGCCAAAGAGCATGAAATCACAGTCAACAGTATCTTACAGTTTGCTTGGAGTTGGTTATTGCACATTTACAGCAATGAAACTCATGTCATGTTTGGAACAACGGTGTCCGGTCGTCCTGCGGAGCTTAATGATTCAGATAAAATGGTTGGTTTATGTATCAACACTATCCCTGTCGTGTTCTCAATAGATAAATCAGAGCTGGTTGTTGATGCGTTAAAACGTATTCATGCGAATTTTCTCTCTACAAATGAGCATGGTTACTTGGCGATGACTGAAATTCAAGCGCAAAGTCAAGTCTCTAGCGAATGCGATTTGTATAATAGCTTGTTGGTCCTTGAAAATTACCCGATGGATGCGCTTGATGATTCGCAGTGTCATGAAAGTCTCAAGATTGCTAGCTTGGAAGGGAATGAGCAAACCAGTTTTGCACTAAGTGTGCTTGCGTATCTAGATACTCAGCTGCGCTTTAGTATTAAGTACAATAGCAAGGACTTTGCTGATACTGCAGTTGAAAGACTGGGAGAAAAGTTAGAGCACGTGTTGTTGACTCTTGGGCAATCTCTCAATCATAAAGTTGAACAATTAGATGTGTTATCCCAGTCTGAGCAAAAGTTAATGCAACAATGGAATGATACTGGAGTTGCGTTTGCTGATGTTCAAGGCATAGATGATTTATTTGTTCAGCAGGCTCGTAAAACGCCAGATGCAATCGCCGTCAGTTTTGATGACAAAGTGCTAACCTACCAAGAGCTGGATCAGGCATCGAACCGTTTGGCACACCTACTCATAGAGCAAGGATTACAGCGCGATAATTTAATTGGTTTGTGTTTACGACGTACACCCACAGTGCTAGTAGCGATGTTAGCCGTATTAAAGGCTGGCGCGGCATACGTCCCTATAGATCCCGATTCTCCAGCAGATAGGATCGCGTATATTGTTTCTGACTCTAACATGAAGCGCTTATTAACAACGAGCGATGTACCAACTAGCTCTCATCTAGATGGGCTACACAGCATTTGTCTTGACGATCCAAACGTGATGGATGTTTTGAATAATAAGCCTATTGAGCGTCCGAACACAGAGGGTAGACAAACGTCGGATCTTGCTTACGCAATTTATACGTCCGGTTCAACGGGGCAGCCAAAAGGTACGTTATTGGAACACCGAGGCTTGTGTAATTTGGCTCAGGCACAAACGTCGTTGTTTGAGATAACTCCTCAAAGTTGTGTGTTAATGTTTGCTTCTATCGCTTTTGATGCGGCGACTTGGGAGTGGTCTATGGCACTGATATCTGGTGCTCGACTACACATCATTTCTGAGCAAGAACGGGCCGATGTGAATTTATTGCAGGCACAGATACAGGCTCAAGGAGCAACCCATGCCTTCTTAACGCCAGCATTGTTACCACATTTAGATACGGAGCGAATGTCCAGCATTAGACATCTCATCGTTGGGGGTGAAGCATACCCACTGAAAGAGGTAAATCGTTGGACACGTGATGGTCGAATTTTCCACAACGCATATGGTCCATCTGAGACAACATGTATTGTCACGACTAGTCGGTTTATGAAGGAACACCGAGCGGTATCTATTGGTAAGGCAATTGCTAATGTTCAGTTGTATGTTGTGGATGAGCAAATGAAGCTATTGCCGATAGGTGTACCCGGTGAATTACTGATTGGCGGAGATGCGCTAGGGAGAGGCTATCTGAATCGCCCTGAGTTGACCGCAGAGAAGTTTATTGATAATCCTTTTGAACCCTCTAAGGACTCTTTATTATACCGTTCCGGCGATATAGTTCGCTGGATGGAAAATGGGGAACTAGAGTTTGTTAGCCGGGTCGATAATCAAGTTAAACTGCGTGGATTAAGGATCGAACTTGGTGAAATTGAGTATAGACTGACTCAAATACCTCATATTTCAGAAGCTCTCGTCTTGTTACATGAAGCAGATGGACGCAAGTATCTTGTTGCCTACTGTGTAACACAAAATGCACCAACGAATGACGCGGTTCGAGTGGCTTTAGCTGAACATTTACCAGACTATATGATCCCATCAGCTCACGTCATGATGGATGCGTTCCCACTAAATGTGAATGGTAAAATTGACCGAAGAGCTTTACCTGAACCAGAACTTGAATTGATTAGTCGAGATTATGAAGCCCCTCGAACTGACATGGAATGCCGTTTATGTGAAATATGGCAATCTGTGTTGAATGTGCCACAAGTGGGTATTCAGGATAATTTCTTCGCGCTCGGTGGTGACTCTATTCTATCGATACAAGTTGTTGCTCAGGCGAACAAAGCTGGAATTGGTATTACCACTCGCAGCTTAGTTAAAGGGCAGACAATAGCCGCTCTGGTGCGTGATATTAAGTCGACCCAGATTGATGCTCAGCAAAGTGACGTAAGCGGTGTTATGCCATTGTTGGCTATTCAAAGCTTTTTCCTTGATATGGATAACGTTGAACATGCGCGCAATCACTTCAATCAATCTGTTCTATTACAAGCACCTAGTGAGGTAACAGTGGAGTTTGTGACGGCGTGGGTACACAGTGTTTACAAACGTCATGACGCACTTCGGTTGAGATTTAAGCAAGCTCAGAGCGATGAGTGGGTGGCGGAGCATTACACTTTGTCTGAAGAGATGGTTAATGACACCGTTGAAAATGAACATCAGCCAGAAATTGTAGAACATGATATTTGGCTTTCAACGAGATGTGACGAATATCAGCGAAGTCTCGATATTACAAATGGTTCATTGTTCAAAGCGGCTCTGCTGAGCGGACAAAAAGGCAAACGCTTGTTTCTTGCACTTCATCACTTGGTTGTTGATGGGGTGTCTTGGCGGATACTGTTATCAGATTTGGCCGATGCGTATGAACAGTGGTGCAACACTGGGCAAATACAGCTTAGTGCAAAAACGAGTGCCTACAAAGCATGGAGCCTCGCGTTGCGAGATTATGGTGAAGGTCAAAAAATGCGTGATCAGCTGAGTTACTGGCAAACTCAATTGCGAAGTGTTCCGACTTTACCATTTAGCTCTAAGCTTGCAGAACAACCCAATGACCAAATGTCTCGTGTCGAATACTTTGAAATCAACAGCGAACAAACGCACGCTTTATTAAAAGATTGTCACAAAAGTTATCACACTCAAATCAACGATTTACTGTTGAGTGGTGTTTACCTTGGATTGAATGACTGGTCTGGTCATCAAGCGTTTCGCATTATGTTAGAAGGTCACGGCAGAGAGGAGCTGTTTGAACAATTAAATACCAGCCAAACTATAGGTTGGTTTACAGCTATTCACCCACTTATTCTTGCTCATGAGCAAGGTGGCGTTAAAGCCACGATAGTTGAAGTAAAAGAAAGCCTACGCCGAGTGCCTAATAAAGGAGTGGGATATGGCTTATTGAAGTCAAATGGGCTGTTAGACGTACCTAGTGATTTGAGTTCATCCGCAATTGTTTTCAATTATTTAGGGCAAATGGATCAAGCTGTATCGGCGGGAGATAATTTTCCAGAAGCATCAGAGAGCAAAGGTCGAGAGACCAGTAGTGAACTTAAGCGCTGGTTCCCATTAAATATCAATTGTATGGTTAAACAAGGTAGGCTGCGTGTCGAAATAGACTATAGCACCTGTCAATTCTCGCCGGAACAAATCAAGCATCTCGCGCAAAGTGTGGAAAAAGGGTTCATTGAAGTGATCGAACACTGTCAAGAGTCTGGCGTTAGCCAGTTTACACCAAGCGATTTCCCTTTAGCACAAGTTAGTTTGTCGCAGCTTGATCAATGGCAGCAAAGTCATTCAGATTTAATTGATCTTTACCCTGCAACTCCGATGCAGCAGGGCATGCACTTCCACGGATTGATGGATAAAACGTCATATGTAACTCAGTTATGCTTTGCGCTACAGGGCGATATTGATCCAACAAAACTACGCCAAGCTTGGCAGCAAATAGTGCAGCGACATAAAATTTTTAGAACCTATTTTGTAGGCCATGAAGAGCTATTACACCAATTAGTTGTTAAGCAAGTTGAGTTGCCTTGGGTCGAATTGGATTGGCGAGTGATGGATGAGCATGCGCAAAGACAGCAGCTGGATGAGTTGTTCGATGCGGATAGAGCTAAAGGCATGGATTTTTCTTGTGCACCATTAATGCGTTTTCATTTGATAAGGATGACGGATAGGCAGTGGCGCCTGTTGTGGAGTCACCATCATATGTTATTGGATGGCTGGTGTTTACCTCTCATATTGCAAGAAATGAAGGTTCTCTACAGTCAGGCAGATTTGGCACTTGAACCAGCCGCTGACTATGGTCGTTATGCTGGTTGGCTGAGTGAGCAAGAGCAGTCTGTAGCAAGACAATTTTGGCAGCAAGCTTTGTGTGAATTTGAAGCACCTACGCCATTGTCTATAGATAGGTTACCTGACTCTGGTGAGCACGGCTACAAGGAGTCCATGTTAGTCGTACCTGAGCATGTGGCCGGTGCTCTCAGCCACATAGCAAGTAAAGCGAATGTTTCGGTAAATAGTGTATTGCAGTTATGTTGGGGTTACGTACTACATGTCTATAGTGGTGAAACTAAAGTCATGTTTGGTACTACAGTTTCAGGGCGTCCTGGTGAACTGGAACGTTCGGGAGAAATGATAGGGTTATTCATTAATACCATTCCAATTGTGATGGATTTTAATGCTCAACAGCCACTATTAACATTGTTGGAGCACATTCATGCACACTTCCAGCAGGCTAACTTGAATGCATTTTTGCCGTTGTCAGAGGTTCAATCTTTGTCGAATATTTCGGCAGAGCATGAGTTGTTCGATAGTCTGTTTGTGTTCGAAAACTATCCTGAAAAAAATGAGCAAGAGCATGCACAAGAAATCGATGTAAAAGTAATGGAAGGGCGTGAACCGACGCATTACAAATTGACAGTATCTGCTCGTTTAAGTAACGAATTGCAACTTCTTCTAAGTTACCGTTCTGATGAGATAGCAACGTCTACAATTGATAGATTGAAGGCAAACTTAGCGCATTTATTCGAAACTTTACCTAAGTGCATTGAAGGTAACTTGGATACACTTTCTCTTGTTACAGAGCAGGAAAAGGCATGTTTGCTGGGGTGGAACCCGCCAACCGATGTAGTTTACCAAGCGCAAAGCATACAAGAGCTGTTTGCAAAACATGTGACTCAAGCGCCAAATGCGCCTGCATTATTGTACGGTGAGTATGCACTTAGCTATGCAGAACTTGATAGTGAAGCGAATAAACTGGCGCATTATTTAAAGCAAAATCAAGTTGAAACGGGTGATTTGGTTGGCATATGTCTAGCCCGTAGTCCACAGATGATAGTTGCAATGTTAGCTATTCTAAAAGTGGGTGCAGCCTATGTACCGATAGATCCTGACTATCCGTTAGACCGAATAGAGTACATGTTGCAAGACACACAGAGTCGCTGTGTTATCACATCGAGTGCTTTCGATTTTATTCCTAACGAAGTGGCATTGCATATTGATAGCACAGAAGTGATGCAATTGATTGATGCACAGCCTAATTCGCGCCCTGACGTTTCAAAAGTAAGTCCAGATAGCATAGCGCATGTGATTTATACGTCTGGCTCTACGGGTAAACCTAAAGGAGTGTGTGTGCCGCACCAAGGGGTGATCCGTCTTATTGATAAGCCTAATTATATTGATATTACAACGGATGATGTGATGGCTCAGGTATCAAACTGCTCGTTTGATGCGGCTACATTTGAAGTATGGGGGGCGCTGTGCAATGGCGCTAAGTTGGTCGGTATTGAGAAGGAAACACTGATCAATGCTGAAGCTCTGTTGGCATGCATTGCGCGTGAAAAAGTGTCCATCATACTAATCACTACGGCTATATTTAACAATCTTATCTCTGAAAAACCAGACGGGTTAAGTGGCTTAAAGTATGTACTGTTTGGTGGTGAAAAAGCCAACGTCCATAGTGTACGTTCAGTGCTTGAGCGTGGCAAACCACAACATCTGCTGAATTTGTATGGCCCAACAGAAAATTCTACAGTCAGTACGTTTGAGGAAATTCATCAAGTACGCGGCAACATAGTACCAATAGGTAAGCCGATCAGCGCCACATCAGCCTATGTCGTAGATAAAAACAATAAGCTGCTGCCAATTGGTGCCGCAGGTGAATTGTTGTTGGGTGGTGTTGGTCTTGCGCACGGATATTTGAACAAGCCAGAGAAAACTGCCGAGGCCTTTATTCCAGATCCATTCAACCCAGGCCAGCTTTTGTATCGCACTGGAGATATTGTGCGTTGGTTACCCGATGGCAGCATTGAGTTCCTAGGTCGGGCTGACAATCAGGTGAAGATCCGAGGTTTTAGGGTTGAGTGTGGAGAAATCGAAAATCAGCTCAATGCGATTGAAGGCGTGGAAAACTCGATTGTTGTTGTCGATGAATCTAAGGGCCAAAAAATTCTACTTGCTTACATCGTACTTGAAGACGCTACTACGTTATCGATCTCGGATATTCGTACACAGTTATCAAGTCGTTTACCTGAATACATGCTCCCAGGTCTGATGACCTTGATTGAAGAAATGCCTTTAACGCCAAACGGCAAAGTTGATCGTCGCGCACTACCTGAGCCAGATTACTTAGCGATGGCTGACGAATATCAAGCGCCTGATACTGAACTTGAAATTGCGGTGGTAAACATATGTGCAGAGTTGCTTCAGTTAGGTACTGAGCAAATTAGCATTACTGCCAATTTCTTTGAGTTAGGGGGACATTCTTTATTAGCCACTAAACTATGCGCAAAAGTAAATCAGGCTTATGGGGTCAGCCTTCAGTTGAAAGCCGTATTTGACTGTAAAACCCTCAAAGATCTGGCGGCAGCCATAGAGTTATTAACAATGCCCTTGGCGTCTGACGAAGACGAGTTAGGTTTTGATTTGGACGAGTTGGGATTCGACTTGGACGAGTTGGATGAAAGTGAAGAAGGATTCATGCTGTGAAGATAGAAGATGTACTAAAAAGACTAAAAGAAAATAAAATCACTATCGGATTGAAAAATGGAAAGCTATTTATAGGGGGCAAAAAAGAAGACATTAGTCATGACAGTCTTCGATTGCTTAAACAACATAAGGTTGAGCTAGAGGCTTTTCTTAAGGCTCGACAGCATAAAGTGCAGGCTGCACCATCAATAGGTAAAGCCCCGTCAGACGCGCGTGGCTTATCTTACGCGCAACAGCGTTTGTGGTTTATTGACCAATATGAAGGAGCGAGTGCCCTTTATAATATTCCTGTTGTACTTGAACTGAAAGGTAAGCTGAATATCGAGGCACTCAATGCCGCGCTCAGTGAAGTAATTACACGCCACCATAGTTTAAGAACGGTATTTATTAAAGATGGGATGGGCGAAGCCCACACCCATCTGCTAGATGCAGAGTCGTTTATTTTACCGCTCAATGATATTTCAAAGTTAGCAAATATTGAGCGTGACGAAGCTTTGCAGGCGCATATTCAAGCACAGGTTAATTGTACATTTGATCTCAGTGCTGACTTGATGTTGAAAGGGTCATTGACCAAGTGTTCTGATAGCAATTATGTACTGTGTTTAGTCATGCACCATATCGCATCAGATGGTTGGTCGGTTGGAGCGTTGGTGAATGAGATTAACCTTGCATACGTTGCATTTACAACGTCGCAGAAACCGGTTTTGCCTGAGTTAACGTTGCAGTATGCTGATTACGCACACTGGCAGCAAAATTATTTCTCAGATGGTGTATTAAAGTCGCATTTGGACTATTGGAAAAAGCAGCTTGATGGGATCCCTGAATTACATGGATTGCCATTAGACAAATCAAGGCCGAGCGAACGTACATATCAAGGTAAAACTCACACATCGCATATTAGTGCGCAGCAAAGTGCACAACTAAAAACTGTTTGCCAAAAACAAGGCGCTACTCTGTTTATGGGAATTAATGCGATATTTTCTGCACTGTTAGCACAGTACAGCAATGCCACAGACGTGGTTGTTGGCACCCCCATTGCCAATCGAGAACAGCAAGAACTAGCGCCATTAATAGGCTTTTTTGTTAATACCTTAGTGTTGCGAACAGATTTATCGGATAACCCCGATTTTGTTACTCTTCTAGAGCGCTCGAAACAAACGACATTAGACGCTTATAGTCATCAACAGCTACCTTTTGACCGTTTGGTTGAAGAGCTACAGCCTGCACGCAGTCTTAGCCACTCACCCTTGTTTCAGGTGATGTTGTCTTTACAAAACAATGATGTTGGTAGCATTAATTTGCCAGACCTAGAAGTCAGCCCATTGAATGGTGAGTCTAAGATTGCCAAATTTGATTTAACTTTAAACGTCACTGAATCAGAACAAGGCCTATCTCTTGATTGGGAATACAACACCAGTTTGTTTGAGGCCAACAGCATAGAGAAAATGGCTCGCCATTTTAATAATTTAGTCAGTGCAATCTTAGCTAACCCACAGGTAAGTGTGTTAGCAATTTGCTTGCTAGATGAGCAAGAAAAAGCACAACAGCTGGTTCAGTGGAACGCCACTGAAACAGCCTATGCAATCGAGGATTGTCTGCATCATGCATTTGAACGACAAGCACTCAACACGCCGGATAATATTGCGCTTGTTCACGGCAAAGAGCGTATAACTTATGGCGAACTCAACAGTAGAGCCAATCAGCTAGCTCACTACTTACTGCAAAAGGGAGTGACAGCTGGTGACGTGGTGGGCATTTGTTTAGAGCGCTCAAGTGCGACGATTACAGCTATGCTAGCAGTGTTAAAAGCCGGCGCAACTTATGTACCGCTCGATCCCAATTATCCGCAAGACCGACTTGATCATATTGTAGAAAGTTCCGCGTTGAATACAGTAGTTACATCTACGTATGCGCGTCAACTGCGTGCATTTCCTAAGCAAAACAACATTTGTATTGGAGAGCCAGAAGTCGAAGCTGCGCTTGCGACAATAAGCGATAAAAACTTAGTTGCACAAAATAACGATGCGCAAAGCTTAAGCCATATTATTTATACCTCGGGCTCTACGGGTAAGCCTAAAGGGGTGAGTATTTTACACAGCGCCGCGGTGGCGATGTGTGCTTGGGCAATTCGTCATTACGATGAAGCTGATTTAGCCGGTGTTTTGGCTGCAACCTCCATTTGCTTTGACTTGTCCGTTTTCGAAATTTTCGTGCCTTTAAGCATGGGTGGAAAAGTGATTGTGGTTGACAACGCACTGGATATTGCAAGCGTCGTAGAACCCCAAGAGATCACCTTAGTCAATACCGTCCCTTCAGCAATCAAAGCATTGTTGGAGAATCGTTTATTGCCGCAGCATGTGCGGGTTGTCAATCTTGCTGGAGAAGAGTTACCTAATAGCACTGTTTGTGAAATTTACCGACAGTTGCCTGATTGCCGAGTATACAACTTATATGGACCGTCTGAAGATACGACTTATTCTACATTTGCACATATTCCAGAGGGCTTTTATGGCGAGTCACCCATAGGCAAGCCAATCGATAATGGGACTGTGTATGTACTTGGACAAAATCGTCAATTATTACCTGTAGGTGTGGCAGGTGAACTATATGTTGGTGGTGCAGGTTTGTCGCAAGGTTATTATAAGCGAGCTGATCTAACCCAAGAGCGCTTTGTAGAGCATCCTTACAGCGATGTATCCGGTGCACGTTTGTATCGTACTGGCGACTTAGTACGTTGGCAAAATGATGGCACTTTGGCATATCTTGGCCGTATAGATAATCAAGTAAAGATCCGCGGTTTTAGAATAGAACTGAGTGAGATAGAGCATCAAATGCGCACTGTGTCAGGTGTTGAGGATGCACTGGTACTGGCACAAGAGCATAATAACAAGAAAATTTTGGTGGCTTATCTTGCGGGTACCGAACAACAATTAACCGCTGCAGTACGTCAACATTTGGTCGATAGCTTACCCGATTACATGGTACCAGATGCTTTTGTTGAGCTAGAAGCATTTCCACTTACACCAAACGGCAAAATAGATCGCAAAGCCTTACCTGCGCCGCAAATACAAAGTAATGAACAAACTTATTTGCCACCGCAAAATGATACACAGCAACGTCTATGTGACATTTGGCAACAGGTATTAGGTTTAGAGAAAGTAGGGATCCGCGATAACTTCTTTGCTATTGGCGGCGACTCAATCCTATCAATTCAAGTGGTTGCTCAAGCAAATGCGATGGGGATTGGTATTTCAACCAAAGGCTTGTTTACGCACCAAACAATTGAGCAACTAGCGGCCAATGTTGAACAAGTAATAGTGAATGCTCAGCAGGATGATGTGGCAGGCCCGCTGACACTGTTGCCTATTCAGCGTTATTTCTTGGATAGCCAGCATGCCGTTAATCATTTTAACCAGTCTATTTTACTCAAATTGCCAGAAATGGTGGGTGAGTCTGATGTGTACCGTTTGTTTGAATACTTGGTGCAACGTCATGATGCATTGCGATTGCGTTTTGCACATACACAGCATGGGTGGCGTGCTGAGCACCTTGATGGTGTATCTAACATTTTATCTCAAGCTTTTGTAAGTGAATCAAAAACGATAGAGCAGTCATGGCCTACATGGTTGGAATCACGCTGCCAGCATTGGCAATCGTCACTGGATATTGAACGAGGACCCTTGTTTAAGGTTGTGCTTCTATCTGAAGGCCGTGAACGCCGTTTGTTTGTTGTTTTTCACCACCTCATTGTTGATGGTGTTTCATGGCGCGTTATATTGGCGGATCTAAATAAGGGGCTGCAGCTACTACAAGATAATTTGCCTATGTCGCTTGAGCGCAAGACATCGTCATTACAACTTTGGGGACAAAAACTATTTGCTTATAGCCAAAGTCCAGCTTTACTCAAAGAAAGTTCATATTGGCAAGCGCAGTTAGCACCGGTGCCTGCATTACCAATCGATCACGGCGAACCTAAAAGTGTGTTAGAAAGCACAACGCGTCGAATTGAAATTGGGTTAAATAAAGAGCAAACAGATCGCTTATTACATCAATGTTCGCAAGCTTATCGCACACGCGTTAATGAACTATTGTTGGCGGGGGTCATGCTAGGTATGCAGCGTTGGTCTTCCAATCAGGCTTTCAAAGTGGTACTTGAAGGCCATGGACGCGAAGAGCTGTTTGATGACGTAGTTTTAAATCAAACGGTTGGTTGGTTTACGTCACATTACCCTGTGCGATTTGCGTTCCAAAGTACCGACGTTGCGCAAACCATTGTTGATGTGAAAGAGCAATTACGCCGTGTGCCGAACAAAGGTATCGGTTTTGGTATCTTGGAAGCGCACACTCATGAATTACAAAGCAGTGATACCGACTTATATTCGACATTAGTCTTTAACTATTTAGGCCAACTTGACCGAGGTGCTTCAGTTGAAACGCTGCTCGAAGTGAGTGATGAAGTGAAGGGTTGTGATATAGGTCCAGCTGTGCAGCGTTGGCACCAACTAGGCCTAAATGGCCTCGTTAAGAACGGGCAACTGACGTTCATACTCGATTATAGTCAACAGCAGTATCAAGACCAGAATATGGAGGCGCTGGCCACACTTATCGAGCAGGGATTAAATGAAGTAATAGCCCACTGTAGTGATACGGATGCGGGCTATTATACGCCCTCAGATTTTCCTCTGGCTCAAGTATCGCAATCTAACCTTACAAAGTGGGTTGAACGCTACCCATTAATTGAGGACCTGTATGCGGCAACGCCAATGCAACAGGGGATGCACTATCATAGCCAAATTGAAAATGGCGCGTATGTCACTCAGCTTTGCGTCACTTTAGAGTCACAGCTAGAGCCATTACATTTTAAGCAAGCTTGGCAGGCCGCGACCAAACAACACAAAATATTGCGTACTGCTTTTGTTGAATCAGATGAAGGGTTACAGCAACTAGTTGTTTCGCAAGCGCCATTAGTTTGGCAGGATCTTGATTGGCAATCTTTATCAGATGAGCAGCAGAACGACCAAATAAAAGCGCTGATGCGAGAGGATCAAGTGAACGGCTATGATTTTGCTGAACCTTCACAAATGCGTTTTTATTTAATTCGCTTAGCTGAAAATAAATGGCAATTCTTTTGGAGTCACCACCATATTTTACTGGATGGGTGGTGTTTACCGATCGTGTTTAATGACGTACTTACACAGTATCAGGCGCTTAATAAGGGTCAGGCGCTTCAGTTTGGCGCACAGCCTCAATACAAGGACTACATCCAATGGTTGGCTGCACAAGAGCATGTATTGGCTCAAGATTATTGGAGTGATCAGCTTAAGGACATTGATAGTGCAACACCACTGCCTTTTAGTGAGCATGACGTTGATAGTGATTTAATTGGTTACGCTGAAAAAGAGTTGAGCCTTGATAAGCAAACGACTGCTCGCTTAGAAAGCCTAGCATCGGCTGGCTGCACGACGATGAGCACCGTGGTGCAAGCGGCGTGGGCTTACTTATTATCTCGTTATTGTAATGATGAAAAAGTGATGTTTGGCACAACGGTTTCTGGTAGGCCTGCACAGTTGGCAGGTGTTGAGCAAATGGTTGGTTTGTTCATTAATACAGTACCAGTGGTTGCAACCATTGCGCATGAGCAGCCACTACTAGAGTGGTTAAAAACTCTACATCAGGCGCATATACAAAGAGATGAGCACAGTTATTTGCCACTCACTGAGATCCATGCGCTATCCAACATGCAAAGAGATACGCCGTTATTCGACAGTTTATATATATTTGAAAACTATCCGATCGGTAAAGAGCAAGATACTGATAATGACTTTAACATTGTTGATGTCATGTCAAACGAACAAAATAACTTTGCACTTACGCTTAGTGCGTTTCCTGGTGATGCACTTGCGTTTCGTATTACTTATCAAAAGAATAAGTTTGCTGATTCAAGTATTGTTTTGTTGGGACAACACCTTAAGCAGCTATTGGAGTCTATGGCCCAAGACCCGATGCGTCCGCTTGGCGACTTAGAGATTTTATCAGCGCAAGAGCGTAATTATCAGTTACACGAGCTCAATCGCACAGCCTCACCATTAGAGCCTTTCCAATCAACCTTGGAATTATTCGAATCGCAAGTTTTGCAAGCTTCGTCAGCCATTGCTGTAAAAAGTTCAATGGGGAGTTTGAACTACGCACAGCTAGATGAACAAGCAAACCAATTAGCGCATTATCTGCATATTCAAGGCAACCAAGCTGGGTCTTTGATAGGTGTATGTCTTGAACGAACACCAAACATGTTAGTTGCGTTATTAGCCGTTTGGAAACTGGGTTGTGGATATGTGCCAATCGATCCTAGCTACCCTCAAGAGCGAATTGATTATGTTATTGCACATAGCCGTTTGCGTACTGTGATAACTCAGTCTGAATATGCGCCCCGTTTAGGAGGGGAAATAAATGGGGTTGTTTGTTTAGATGATAGTCAGGTGCAGACTCAATTGTCGACATACGACGTCAGTACATCATTGCCGACGAACGTAGAGCCGCACAGCACTGCGTATGTGATTTACACATCAGGATCAACTGGTGCACCGAAAGGCGTTGAAATAACGCATAAGAACTTAGCTAATTTTGTGCTTGCTATGTCTGAGCGTACCCAATGGAACGCACAAACTCGCTGCTTAGCGATCACCACATTGGCTTTTGATATTGCGGTCGTTGAGTTGTATTTACCACTGATTCAGGGGGGATGTATCTATCTTGCTGATGAACAGCAAAGTCGAGATCCTGTTGCGTTAATGGCGCGCCTTGAGCAAGACAATATCAATATGATGCAAGCAACGCCAGCGACGTGGCAGATGTTGATCACGGCTGGTTGGAAAGGGGCAAATGACTTTAATGTGTTAGTTGGAGGTGAGGCGTTAACGCATCCGCTGGATCAACATTTATTAGAGCGAGCTTGCGCAGTTTGGAACTGTTATGGACCGACAGAAGCAAGTGTTTGGACTTTAGTTAAGCGCTTGGAAAAAACACATTCAGCATCTGAGCGTGTGGCGATTGGAAACCCTTTAAATAACCTCAGACATTACGTATTAGATAAAGCGCAGCGTTTACTGCCATTAGGTATGGTTGGTGAGCTATACATTGGTGGTGAAGGCGTTGCGAAAGGTTATTTTGCACGCGAAGATCTGACAAAAGAGCGTTTTATTAATAATCCGTTTAAGGAACATAGTGAGCCGACCATTTATCGTACCGGTGATCTCGTGCGATACCTGCCAAATGGTGACTTTGAATTTTTGGGTCGCTGTGATGACCAAGTGAAAATTCGTGGCTTTAGAATCGAGTTGTCGGAAGTTGAGAACCACCTAAATAGATTAGATACCATTCGCCATTGCGCAGTCGTCGCTCAGCAAGATGAATTTGGTGCTCAACGTTTAGTGGCGTTCTTTGTGCCTAAATCAGGGGTAGAGTCGCCAGATAATGTGACATTACATCAAGCTTTAAAGACCACTTTACCAGACTATATGGTGCCCAGTGCGTTGGTGGAATTGAGCGAGCTACCAATGACGCCGAATAAGAAAGTCGATAGAAAGCTACTTAGTACCTACTCGGTTGAATTTGTAGCTCAGGCATATGAAGCACCAACATGTGAGTTGGAAATAACTCTGTGTGAATTGTGGCAAGAAATGCTTGGCTTGGAGCAAGTCGGCATCACGGAAGACTTTTTTACATTGGGAGGCCATTCATTGTTGGCAACTCGATTATTGTTCAGTGTCAATGACATGTTTGGTTGTAACGTGCGTTTACACGATTTTCTGCAGGTGCCCACCATTGCTTCGTTATCGGAGCTAATAGAACAACAAAAACAAGAAAAAGATGAAGACAAAATCCACTCTAGTGCAGATGCGGCAAGCGTTGAAGCCGTAGAAGAGTTGGAATTTTAATCCTAAGGAACAGAGAAAAAGATCATGCTAGTACAGAAGTTAATTGAGCTGAAACAACAGGGTATTCACATTGCGTTAAATGGCGATAAGCTCAAGGTTAAAGCAACAAGCAGAACCCTTAATGAAGACGAAAAAAGTTTTATAGGGGGCAATAAGGAAGAGATCGTAGCGTTATTAGCGGAACAGCTCAAAATCGAGTCTAATTTTCAATTAGGAGTGCTGAGCGATACGCAAAGGCGTCTGTGTTTTATTAAAGATTTCGATGCAACCAATACCAGTTACCATATTCCGGTTTCAATTGAGCTTAAAGGCGCTGTGTGTGCAAATTTAATTGAGCAAACGTTGCAAGAAGTCATTCAAAGACATCAAATTCTAAGAACTATTTACTTCAAGGATGAAGACGAAGTTTATTATCAGGCAGTTCAATCTGACTTCAACTTCGCGCTTACACAATGTATGTATGACAGAGATGTTGACCAGGTCAGCTCATTTGAGAAGCAGTCATTTGATCTGAAAACAGATCTCATGCTGCGAGCTCAGCTTATAAAGGTGAGTGAGCAACACAGCATACTGACAATTGTTATGCATCACATTGCTGCAGATGGTTGGTCATTAGGTGTTTTATTTGAGGAATTTAGCCGCATTTATGGTGCAAAAGTGACCGCACAGCCAGCGGCACTTGAACCGCTAAATATTCAATACTTGGATTATGCACAGTGGCAGCAAACACATCTGCAGGGCGAACAGTTCGAAGCCAGTATGGATTATTGGCGCACTCAATTGGCGAGCTTGCCGCAATTGCATAGCTTACCGTTAGATCACGTGCGTCCAGCGCAGCAAAGTTTCATTGGCAAAACATACAACTCAAGTGTGCCCGCTCAAGCCGTTCATGAATTAAAGCAAATGTGTCAGCGTCATGGAGCAACCTTGTTTATGGGCGTTAATGCTGTGCTTGCCGCTTTATTGTTCCGATACAGTGGTGAGGCGGATGTTGTTGTAGGTACACCTGTAGCAAATCGTGATCGTAATGAATTTGCTTCATTGATTGGCTTTTTCTCAAATACCTTAGTGTTAAGAACCCAAGTAGAGGGGGAGCTGGGTTTTAAGGATTTGTTAGCGCAAAGTAAGGATAATTTGCAAGCGGCGTATCGACATCAAGCGATGCCTTTTGAGCGTTTAGTGGAAATTTTGCAACCAGAACGTAACACAAGTTATTCGCCACTGTTTCAAATTATGCTTTCGATGCATAACCAAGACTCTGGCCCCATCACTTTAGCGGGTTTAGAAGTCAGTCCATATCAAAATGATTATGAAGTTGCCAAGTTCGACATCAGTTTAAATGTTGTGGAAGAAGGTGAGGAGTTACAGCTGCATTGGGTCTATAACAAGGACTTGTTTAATGAGCAGACGATGGTGCGCTTGAGTGATGCCTTCAACCGACTATTGCACGAAATGGTGATGCAGCCAGATACCGCAGTGGAAAAAATTGTACTCAACAATGAGCCTGTGAAAGCACAGCTAGAAGCTGCGTCAAATGTCACTTTGCATGACTTATTTGTACGTCAAGTGGCACTCACACCTGAGGCAGTTGCTGTTGTGCATGATGATCAAAGTTTAACATTCGAACAGCTTGATCTACGTGCGCAACAACTTGCACAGCGATTGCATCAGCAAGGCGTTAAAGCGGGAGATTTTATCGGTATTTGTTTACCCAGAACACTTGAAATGTCTGTCGCAGCTTGGGCTGTACTGAAGGTGGGAGGCGTATTTGTACCAATGGATCCGGAGCATCCACTGAGCCGACTTCAGTATCAGATCACAGATGCCAATATAAAACACTTGATAGCCACACAAGGTGTCAGAGACACCTTGGAAAGTTCAATTGAAAATGTCATTGCACTTGACGATCCACACACTATACGTTTGTTGGCGGAAATGAGTTGTGACGCAACTTTTAGTCACGTTTCGGCAGATAGCAGTGCGTATGTAATTTATACCTCGGGTACGACAGGCACCCCAAAAGGAGTGCTTGTATCCCATCGTGCAATTTGCCATTTCCATAGAGGCTTTCAAGCACAATTAGCATCGCTTGGCATTGATAAACTCAATAGCTGGTTATGGATGGCGTCTTTTACTTTTGACGCATCACTTAAAGGGTTATTAGCACAGTGCTTAGGTGCCAAAGTGGTTGTGTTAGATAAGGAGACCTTGGTGGAACCAAGTAAGTTGGTTGCACAGGCTGTTCAGCATGAAATTCAAATCATTAATACGACGCCGAGTTTACTTGAAGAAATACTCCCGCAGCTCGAGCAACTGGCGCACTCTCGTATGTCAATTATTACTGGAGGAGAGGCACTGTCTCAGTCACTTTGCTCACGTATAGCTGATTATTGTGAGCAAAGAGGCACACGTGCCATCAATGCATACGGTCCGACTGAGACAACCATTAACGCCACCTATGGTGTGATAGGAAAGAACAAACCGCTAACGATAGGTTCGGCACTTCCAGGGTATTGGGCTGGCATATTGGATAAAGCAGGCAATCCATTACCGAATGGCTTCCCTGGTGAATTATGTATCGCGGGACCTGCTCTGGCAGATGGCTATTTGGGCAAACCTGAATTGACTGAAGCCGTTTTTCAAAGCTACCCCTGTTTTATGGATGGGCAAGTTAAGGTTTATAGAACGGGTGATAAAGTACGTTGTTTAGCTGATGGGCAGTTTGAATATCTTGGCCGTTTGGATGAACAGGTCAAAATCCGTGGTATCAGAATGGAGTTGGGTGAGATCACATCGAATTTGTCGAAGCTGCCAACAGTGAAAAGTGCGCATGTTGTCGTTGTTGATAAACAACGAGAGAAGTATCTTGCGGCCTATGTGCAGCTTGTAGACAACGCCGATACAACATCGTTTGAACTACAGGCGCAACTTAAGGCCTTTTTACCTGCTTACATGATCCCAAACCAATATATGTTTGTGGAACACTTTCCAGTCACAACCAGTGGCAAGATAGACCTAAAGCAACTGCCAAAATTTGAGCTTCAGCAAGGCGAGTATGTAGAACCTAAGACAGAGATTGAGAAAACACTGAGCAAAATTTGGCAGCAAATTTTGAAAAAAGAACGTGTTGGCACGTCAGATAATTTCTTTGATTTAGGGGGGCACTCTCTGACTGTGGCTAAAGTTGTTGCCGCAATTCGTCGTGAACTTGAAGTTGATATAGAGATAAAGGCGCTATTTGACAATCAGGATATAGCGTCCCTTGCAAAGTTAATAGCTGCAATGGATAAAGCGCAGGTTGTCGCACCCATGCAACCAGTTGATGAAAATACTCGAGTTGAGCTCTCTTTTGCTCAACAAAGGTTGTGGTTTATTGACCAATTGGATGGCTCCAAGGAGCAGTACAATATGGCTTATTGTCTCAAGTTAACCGGGCCATTAAACATTGTAGCATTGGAAAAATCCATCGCTCAGATTATGCAACGACATCAGATCTTACGAACTAGCATCACGGCGGATGAGCATGCCGTGCCATATCTAGCGCTTAAAAGTGTTCCTGAGCAGGTGCTGCCTATTGAAGATTTGTCTGCGATTACAGCAGACATGCAGACTGATGAACTACAGCAGAAAGTGCACAGTGAAGCGACTCAAGCTTTTGATCTCAGTAATGATCCCATGCTTCGTGCTCGTTTGTTTAAACTTGACGTACAAACACACTTTTTATCTTTAACCATGCATCATATTGCATCAGATGGTTGGTCTATCGGTGTATTAGCGAATGAACTGAGTACATGTTATCAAGCCTTTTGTGTGGGGGCTGAGCCACAATTACCGCAGCTAGCATTGCAATATCGAGATTACGCACATTGGCAGCGACAAACATTAGGTGCAGGTAAGATCCAGGCTCAACTAGATTACTGGACGGATAAACTAGACGGTTTACCTGAAGTACATGGATTGAATTTAGACTTTCCTCGCGCAGCAAGACAAACATTTGTAGGGGCAAGTTGTACTAAACGTTTGCCCGCTGAGCTAAGTCAGCGATTAAAGCAATACTGCAAACAGCATGGTGCCACGTTATTCATGGGGTTACATAGTACCTTAGCTGTGTTACTAGCCCGCTATAGTGGTGAAAACGATATCGTCATTGGTACGCCTATTGCTAATCGTGACCAACACGAATTAGCCAATTTAATAGGCTTTTTTGTAAATACACTCGTATTACGCGCAGACTTGAGTGACGGTCCGAATTTTGATGAGTTAATCGCTCAGTCTAGAAAAACGGCTTTGGATGCCTTTGATAATCAGCAAGTACCATTTGATTGGTTAGTCGAACGTTTAAAACCAGAGCGTAGTCTCAGCCATTCCCCATTATTCCAAGTGATGCTGTCATTACAGAATAACGATACGACAGAACTCGATTTATCAGGATTAAGTGTGCAAAGCTATGGGGCTGATAAAGAAATCGCTAAGTTTGATTTAACCGTTAATGTCGCAGAAAAAGGCGATGAATTGGAGCTGCACTGGTTATACAACCGAGATCTTTTCGAAGCAAGCTCCATATCTGGCATGGCAGATCATTTTAATGTGTTGTTGGATAGTCTGCTCTCTAATCCACAACAAAGCGTGATCCAGGCTCCTTTGATAACACAGCAGGACCAGTTAGCACTGGTGCATGCTCAAGAGCAAGGTGTCGTCGAGCGAGGGCCATGGCGAGCATGGCACACAAGATTTGAATATCTGGCCTCTACCCACCCGGATAACCATGCACTCGTCTATGAAGAGTGTAAGTTAACTTATGCACAGCTAAATGATAAAGCGAACAAGCTAGCTCATTACCTTAAAGAGAAAGGCTGCACGAGAGGCCAGTTAGTTGGAGTTTGTTTAGGCCGTTCGTTAGACATGGTCATTGCCATGTTGGCTATCTTGAAGGCGGGAGGGGCCTATGTGCCGCTAGACCCCAACTACCCAGTGCAGCGATTGGAACTCATGATAGAGGATAGTCATCTTGAACTGATTGTGACGAGCTCTGAATTTTTTGACAAATGTGGTAGTGCTGGTGGTGTGCAAATATGTGTCGATGATGTAAGCACTGCATCGGCGATTGCGCAGCAACCGGCGTGTAATCTTGAAGATGTGACATCAACAATGTGTGAATCGGATCCTGCGTATGTGATTTACACTTCGGGTTCAACTGGTCGCCCTAAAGGCGCCCTGATCATGCACAGCAATTTGGTGCATTTAGAGCATATTGTCAAAGATATGTGTGGAGACCTGTTTGCGCTAGGTAATCACGTTGGCTGGAATGCTTCGTTTAGCTTCGACGCCTCAGTGATGATGTTTGCTCAACTTGCATATGGAGTGACTTTGCATATTCTGCCTGAGGAGTTGCGAACTGATCCTGATAGTCTCTTAAATTACATTGAAAAACACAACCTCATGCTACTTGACGCTACACCTCGTCAGCTTGAGTCAATTATGCACGTGACGCCAGCTGACTTTGTGTTACCTAACCTGATTATTGGTGGCGAAGAAATAGGTGCACACCAGTGGCAACAGCTGATAGACCGCGTTGTGTCAAAGGAGCGTAGTGCGTTCAATATTTACGGCCCTACGGAATGCACTGTGTTCGCTACTTATGCATCGATTCAACCTAAGACGCGTTCGAGCATCGGTAAACCAGTATCAAATGTACAATGTTATGTACTTGATAGTAATAAAAATTTATTGCCTCATGGTGTGCCGGGAGAGCTATTCATTGGTGGTGAAGGCGTCTGTGCTGGTTATCTAAACCGTGCACAGCTGAACGAAGAAAAGTTCGTCACTATCACGCTGGGTGGGTCAACTAAGCGACTATATGCTACGGGTGACAAGGTTAGAATGTCAGAGAGTGGCGATTTGGACTTTCTAGGTCGTATTGACCAACAAGTTAAGATCAGAGGCTTTAGGATTGAACCTGGTGAAATCGAACAGTGTTTGCTTACACATCCAAATGTTGCTGCTACGGCGGTCGTAGCTAACTCGTTTGGTGGTGACCTTAAACTGGTCGCATTTGTTGTTAAAGAATATGAGCAAAGTAATTTGGCTGATGAGCTAAAGCAAATGCTGAGTCAAACATTACCCAGCCACTTTGTACCTTCTAGCATCGAGCTACTTGAAGCCTTACCAATGACACCAAATAGGAAAGTGGACCGTCAGGCACTCGCCGCGCATAAGTTAACCTATGAATCGGACGTGCAGCAATGTGCTGCGAAAAATGAGTTGGAAAATAGCCTACTAAAAATTTGGCAACAACTGATAGGTCATCAGGAAATAAGCGTGTTGTCGGATTTCTTCGATATTGGTGGACACTCTCTACTTATTACGCGATTAGCAAACGCAATTCGTACCGAGTTTGATATTAAGTTGTCAATTTCTGAACTATTTGAGAGTCGAACCATACGCCTTCAAGCTGAGCTATTGCAACAACAATTAGACAGTTACGAAGCTGAGGAATTTGAGGAGCTAGTGCTTTAAAGCATTGCCAAGCATACCTTGGGTGGCATGGTTCAAGCTGTGCGCCCAAATAAAGAATTTAGAGACTAAATTGGAAGGAACGTATGGAAACTATAGTAACGTTATCTGAAAGCGAAATTAAAACAATTAGAAAAATCATACAAGACGTCAAGGCCGATCATGCGTCTGCAGAATGCGATAACTATATTCGGGATGCCTACAAGTATGTTGAGCGCATTCCAGCAAGCATTAAAAATGCAATTCGTGACTTAAAATATCGGGAAGACGAGCAGGATGTCTTGATCTTAAGAGGATTTCCCAAGGGGGAATTCACAAATATGGAAACGCCTGAACATTGGCAAGTGGTGCAACCTAATAATAAAGCCACGGGTATCGATTTTGCGTCCGTGATCCTATCGTCTATCTTAGGCTACATCTTTAGTTGGAAATCTCAGCAGTTTGGTAACTTTATCAATGATCTTATACCGATCAAAGGTATGGAGAACGAACAAGTTGGCAGCAGCAGTGCCACAACCTTAGCTTGGCATAATGAAGATTGTTTTCACCCTTGTATGCCTGATTACATTTGCCTTTATTGTTTGCGCAATGAAGAAGGTGTGAATACCAAGTTATGGAGTGTACGCCGATTGGCACAACACAAGAACCATCCCTATTACAAAGAGCTTTTTAAGCCTAATTATGAGTTTTTGGTCGATGTTTCTCACAACCAAGGATTAGCTGATGATGACAACACAATGGCTAATCTTGAGAACCAACCGCTCATATCTTCAGTTCTTTGGGGTGATGAAAGCTCGCCATATCTGAGTTTTGACCCTCATTTTATGCGCCCACTAAACGATAAAGCAAAGCAAGCGCTAGAGTGGCTCGAAGAAGTTATCAACAGTGATTACAGTCAATGTGCACTGCAAGAGTCAGACATTATCTTTTTCAATAACCACCGAGTTACTCATGGTCGAGAAGCATTTAGTGCCAAATTTGATGGCCAAGACCGTTGGTTAAGACGCATCTTAATCACCGAATCGTTACGGAAAAGCATAAAAGAACGAAAAGTACTAAAAAGTCATAAAATTTAAAGTGTTGTAGGCCGCCTCAACATCGTTTTGGCGGCTTTTGCATAATGTAACGAATAAAGTAATGGAATAAAAATGGGTGTATTAGAGTTAACTGAAATTTTAAAAACGAAAGGTATCAAGCTTGAGCTGGACAATGGCTCATTGAAGGTAAAGGCACCGAAAGGCGCTTTGGATAAGGCGTTAGCCGATACCTTAAAGGCGCAAAAACAAAATTTAATTGAATGGCTAAATAACAATGCAAGTGAACATTCGCCCGCAAGTTTGACAAAGCGACCTGATGAATCTCAAATCACTTTATCATATGGGCAAAATCGAATGTGGTTTTTAGATCACATTGACGATTCTAGTGATCTTTATAACGTGCCATTTGCACTGCGTTTAAAAGGAGACCTCAAGATAGATATTTTAGAGTCGACCTTTCAGGCAATTGCAATGCGTCATCACAGTTTACGTACTGTTTATGTACGTCAGCAAGACAAGGTCAACGCATCTTTGCGAGAATCATTAGATGGTCTATTTGAACACATAGATTTGAGTGACAAAAGCGAACAAGAAAGGGAATCATCAGCGCAGCAAATAGCCATTCAAGAGCGCAGTGTTGGATTTGATCTAGAAAAAGATTTAATGATCAGAGTTAAGTTAGTTACCCTTTGTGCTGGTGAATATCTTTTGTTTGTTACCTTGCATCACATTGCAACGGATGGCTGGTCAATGGGCGTGTTGCTCAAAGAACTGGGTGAGCTTTATAACTTATCGCTTGTGGATGAACAAGCTACATTGCCTGAGCTGGATATTCAGTATGCGGACTACGCTCATTGGCAGCATGCTCAGTTGCAGGGCGAGCAAAAAGAAGAACTTGTTAATTATTGGACTAAGCAGCTGCACGACATTCCACCACAGCATAACCTGCCACTCGATAGGCCTAGGCCGAAAGCACAGACATTTAATGGTAACACCTACGTTTTTGAAATTGACGGCACGACTGCCGAGCGTTTGCGTGCTTTATCAAGCAACAGTGGCACTACACTGTTTATGACTATGTTGTCTTTTTACGCTGCCATTCTTTATCGCTATAGTGGAGATCAAGATCTTGTGATCGGTACGCCTGTTGCAGGGCGAAGTGAACCTGAACTTGAGAATATTATTGGTTTATTTATCAACACCTTGGCTTTAAGAGTGGATTTGTCTGGCACACCAAATTTCACTGAGTTATTAAAGAGAGTGAGAAAAACAGCGTTAGATGCTTATGAACATCAAGCGCTACCATTTGAAATGTTGGTAGATGAACTGAATCCAGAACGAGCGGCGGCTTACAGTCCCATCTTTCAAGTTTTCTTTAGCTTGAGTGCGCGTAGTGAAGGGGGTATTGAACTAGCAGGTTTAGAAGTCGATTCTTTGATGCAATCAAACAATAATTCTAAGTTTGATTTGTGCCTAGATATTAGAGACTCTGCAGATTCACTTCATGCGCTGTGGGAATACAATACGGACTTATTCGATTTAGAAACGATAGAGCGTATGGCGGATCATATGAACACCTTGATTCATCGCGTTTTAGAGCAAAGTGAATTGAACTTGGATGCTGTGCCACTGTTAAGTGATGACGAAACAAGATTACAGGTTGTTCAATGGAACCAATCGGCACGAGATTACCCTCTAGACACTGCAATTCATAACTTATTTGAAGCTCAGGCTCAGCGTACTCCAAATGCAATTGCTGTGATGCATAAAGACACTGAACTCACATATGAAGCATTATCTCGGTTATCTGATGATCTAGCTCATACATTACTCGCTCAAGGGGTGAAGCCTGGGCAGTGCGTTGGTGTCTGTCTAGCGCCTTGTACCGAGCTAATAGTGTCAATTTTAGCTATTTTTAAGGTCGGAGCAGTATACGTGCCGTTGGATCCAGGTTACCCGAGCCAGCGTCTGTCACTTATTTGTAGTAAAGCTGACCTTCAAGTACTACTGACAAGTAAAAACATAAGCATAACCCTTGACGAATATTCAGGACCAGTTGTTTATGTTGAGTCATTGGTTCAATCTACACTCGAAACTCAATCGTTAACGCTTCCTGAGGTTGATGCAGAACAAGCCGCATATTTGTTGTTTACATCGGGTTCAACGGGTCAACCAAAAGGTGTACAGGTCAGTCACAGGAGCTTAGTGAACTTTTCTTTCTCCTTAATTGAAGAGTCGAATTTACAATCATGTGATCGCATGATGCAACTTGCTTCAATTAGCTTTGATGTTTTCTTTGAAGAAGTCATTCCTCCGCTGTTTATTGGTGCTACTGCGGTTCTAAAAGAAGAAACTCCACTTATTTCAGCATTGGACCTACAGCAAGTTATGGACCGTTATAAGGTTACTTGTGTCAACCTTAATACCGCGCATTGGCAACAATGGGTGAATGAACTTTACGAGCGAGGCATGACCCCACCAGATAGTTTACGTCTGGTGATTGTTGGTGGCGAAATCATTAATCCTGAGCGTTTAAAACAATGGAAAGCATACAATTTGCCACTGATCCATTTATACGGTCAAACGGAAGCTTGCTGCGACTCTATGATTTACCACTACCGACCTGAGGACCCTCTAGTTGAGGTTTTACCCATAGGTGGGCCTATTGCCAATACGCAAGTATACGTTTTAGATGAGCATATGCATATCCAGCCTATCGGTGTGGTTGGTGAAATTTATATAGGAGGCGCGGGATTAGCGATGGGTTATTATAATGCCCCTGAGCTGACTCGTTCGAAATTTGTGCCTAGTCCATTTATTGATGGGCAGTTGTTATGTAAAACAGGAGATCTTGGTAAAGCGCGTCCAGACGGTAATGTGGAGTATGTTGGTAGGGCCGATCAACAGGTCAAGTTGCGAGGATTCAGAATCGAGTTGGAAGAAATTGAAGCGTGTTTAATGAAGCTTCCTGAAGTAAAAGACAATGTTGTTATTGTGCGAGAGGATGAGCCTAACAATAAATACCTAGCAGCTTATGTCGTACTGCAAAATGATGAATATGAGCACAGCGAGTTAACAAGCCGATTGCGCGATGTACTTGGAAAGCAATTACCGCAATATATGGTTCCTTCAGCGTTTACTTATTTGAATACAATTCCTTTGACTGCGAACGCAAAAGTAGACAAAAGAACGCTACCCAAGCCAACCATAGAAAACCTAAAAAATAGTACTTATGTTGCACCTGAAACTGAGTTGGAGTCATTATTAGTTTCATTGTATGAGCAAACGCTAAAAACCGCTCCTATTGGTGTATCAGATAACTATTTTTCGATTGGTGGTGATTCGTTACGTGTGGTTGAACTGTCACTCAAAGCCCGAAAACACGATATATTCTTCGAGGTAAAGGATGTTTTTCAACATCAAACAATTCGCGAATTGGCTGACTTTTTAAGTAATAATCAGGAAACCGAGGCGAATATCGACAGTTTATTTGAAGAGATGGGGCAAGCAGAGGATTACTTAAATCCACTGCCAGATTCTGTTGAAGATGCTTATCCGGCAACTCAGTTGCAATGCTTTATGATTGAACAACATCAAAAAGCAGGAGAGAAGCAAGGTATTTATCACCCTTTGAATCTGTACGGTATAGACGAGCCTAACTTTGACCCCGATCTTTTTGAAAGCGCGTTAAATCGCCTCATTCACAAAAACCCAACTTATCGCACGGCATTTATTCCATCGCAAAAGTGGGGATACCTGCAGTGTGTGAAAAAACACCTTAACGTAAGTCTGCCTCGTGAAGATTTGTCTGACCTGAGTGAAACCCAAAGACATGACTATTTTGAAAAAGTTTTTGCTCGTGAGTTGGAGACTGGCTTTAAATTTGAGCAGCTAGATGACGAAATGATTCGTTTTGGACTGTATCGTATCAGTGACTCTAACTGGTATTTTCTAATGTCGAGCCACCACGTTATTGATGATGGTTGGGGGGTTGTTGCGATGATGAACGAGCTTATCCGTAGCTATCGGGCATTAAAGCTTTCACAATCCCTTCCTGAGTATGAAGTCAGTCAGGTATGTCGTGAGTTTTCTGCCTTGGATCGTATATCAGCTCGATCTGAATCGAGTCGAGCCTTTTGGCAAGAAAAGCTAGCTGGGTTTAATCCACTTAGGCTCAAGAGAAAAGGCGATGTGAGTGGCAAAATTGTGCAAGGTCATTTAGTAGATGGCCAGCGTGTTCCCTTAGAAAAGCTCAAGCTTTGTGCTCAATCTCAGCAAGTCACATTGCGTGCTGTATTTCTTTACGCTTATGCACACGCAATACAAACATGTATGGGAGACCAGGGCGTTGCGGTTGATGTTGTGACTAACGGTAGAAGCAGTGCGCTGTCGGACCCATTGTGTGGTGTAGGATTGTTTTGGCATTTATGCCCAGTTGTACTGAACACGCAAGTCACATCAAGTACGGCTCAGTTGAAAAGTATGCATGACTATCTATTAGCATTAGACTTACATGGCGCATATCCGATTGGCGCATTGGAAGATGTGGCTGGTTGTACTGAAATATCTGTTGCGGCTTTTAATTTTGTGCATTTTCACAATAAAGAAGACAGACAAACAGATGATGGCTTTAACATGCAAGTTTTGCATGCCAAAGATAGGTTTCACCACCCTATCAAGGCTTTTGTATCGCTTTCTCAAGATGAGTTGAGCGTACAAGCTTACTTCGAGTATGATGAAAGTTATTTTAGTGCGGCTGATGTCGCTGATATAGAAGAGCAAATGCTAGTAACTATCGATCAATTAGTTAAAGGATTTTAGATGAAAGAGCGTTCAATGCTTGAGTTACTAAGAGAAACTTTATCTAGTGTTTGGAGTAAAGTTAGTGTGCGAACGAAAACCAATCGCAAACTGGCTATCTTAGAAAACGCACAAGGAGATAGAGTTCGTTTGGAAGGAAAGTGGACCGGAGTTGGGTTTGGGAAAACGCTGTCGGATAAAAAGTTCGAGGATGAGGTGGAAGAGTATGTAAAGAAAGGGTACAAAATCATCTCGACAAACTAATTCTAAATAAATCGGGTAAAATTCATAAACAAGCCAGCATTGCTGGCTTGTTTTTTTTGTCTTCCCGCTGAACGACTATACTCAATGTCAAACTCAGTCTGAATTTGGGCATGGACGTGCTTATGGGCTTTAAATATGCATTGATTGTTTTAAGCGCATTGTCCGGCATTTTGATTAGCTTCGTGGTGCAGTTTAAATCAATTGACTCCTTAGCAAGCGGGCCGGATATTAACCAAGGTGGCAACTTTGCGGCCACAACGTTTATAGCGCGAGATGTTGATGCTGCTATTCAGCCTCTGCCTAAACTGGCAAGCTATGATGAGCAATGGGTGCAACTAGGTAAAGCACTATTCAAAAGTCCCCTTTTATCGGCAGATAACTCCGTGTCTTGTGCCTCTTGTCATGACCTTTATCACGGAGGTGAAGATGGATTTCCGGTCTCTTTAGGTATTAAACAGCAGTTAGGCGAGCGTAATTCTCCTACTGTGATCAATGCGGTGTTTAATTTTCGACAATTTTGGGACGGGCGTAGTGCCAATCTCTCTGAGCAAGTGCACGGGCCGATTCATAATCCCATCGAAATGGGGACTAATTGGAATGAAGTGATTAAAAAGCTAAAAACACAGTCTGGCTTTGTAAGCACTTTTGATCGGCTTTCAAATGATGGGATCACAACCCAAAATATTGTTAAGGCCATCGTACTATTTGAAGAATCACTGGTGTCGGAAGATACCCCCATTGATAGCTATTTGCTCGGTGATGAAAGTGCATTGACGGAGCAACAAAAGCGTGGTTACAAAAAGTTTATCGATTTTGGCTGTGTCACTTGTCATCAAGGTCAAAATATAGGGGGGAACTTATATCAAAAAATAGGCCGCTTAGATGCCGTTCCCGCTTTTTTATTGGCAGATCTGGGCCGATATAATCAAACAAAAAACGAGCAAGATAAGCATGTGTTTAAAGTGCCCAGTCTACGCAATGTAACTCTAACAGCGCCGTATTTTCATAATGGCTCGGTCGATGAGTTGTCTGATGCGATTCGGATCATGGCAAAAGGGCAGCTGGGCCTGAATTTAAAAGACGAAGATGTCGCAGATATCAAAGCGTTGTTTCAGTCATTTGAAGGGAAGCTTCCGAGGTCATTAAAAGAGTGAAATATATAATAGAAGTGGCACTACTGGCATTGGTTTGGTTTTTTGGCAATCAAGCCATTGATCATTATTTTCGATTGGGTGCACTACAAACACAATTACAACTCAAAACACAACTGAACCGTTTTGCTACGGAGTTATCATTGGAAACGATGTCTGCCATAGACCAAAACGTCTATCATTTTGATAAACACGCGCAAAAACAACTCGAGTATAAGCGAATTGCCCGTCAACTGAATGAGCAAGGTTTTATCAGCGACAGCATGAACCAACAAATGGCCCAGTTTGAGATTGCAGTAGATACCTATATGCAATTAGCTTCAATGCTAAAAACGTCGTTCCGGTATGTTGCCAAGCAAAGTGTGAACAGTCATAACATTTACAGCACATATGGTAAAACTTTCGATCATAGCGCAGCCTTAGTATCTAACCTACAAGTGACAAACTCAGCATCCACAATCAATGCGGTAACAGCACAATTAAATGAACAACTAAAAGAGTTGGAAAGGATAGAAAAGCAAATGCCGAAGGTTAGGGTTATGCGCTTACATATTGAGTTTATTATTGCCAATGCGAGCGATGCATCAAGTCTGCTACAACCTATTCGAGAAAACTCGCTATCTCGTACTATTTTGCAAGAAATACAGTCGCTGAATCAATCCATCGACGAGGAATACTGGCATGTCACCAAGTACATACTTTTATCTCTTGTCTTGATTTTTGCATTAGTGATTGTCGCCATGTTAAGGCTAATGCTGGAGCTCAAACGTGCGAATCAGGCGGCAACACAGGCGTCAGAAACCAAGTCTATGTTCTTATCCAATATGTCCCATGAAATAAGAACGCCCATGAATGGTATCGTTGGACTGACAGATATATTGCTCTTAACATCGCTTTCGGTAACACAAAGAAACTACCTTGAGAAAATTCGTTTTTCTGCAAATGCACTAACAACAATCATCAATGATATTTTAGACTTTTCGAAAATTGAATCGAAAAAATTGCACATAGAGCGGGCCAACTTTCAGTTTGAAGAGTTACTAGATAATGTGCGCTCTTTAATTTCCCCACTCGCAAATTCCAAAGGCATTAAGCTCGTTTTTGATATAGACCCGCAATTAAAAACCTTCTACTTGGGGGATTCAGTGCGAATTGGTCAGATATTACTGAACTTAATGTCAAATGCAGTGAAGTTTACACAAAACGGTTCAGTTACACTGAAGATCACTACAATTCCCCATATAAACGACCCCGACTTTGAGTGGCTAGAAATATCCGTAATAGATACAGGGATTGGCATTGACTCATCAAGGATAACACAGCTGTTTGACCGCTTTACGCAAGGGGAATCCTCAACAACACGAAAATATGGCGGAACTGGTTTGGGGTTGACGATTTGTAAATTACTCACAGAGTTAATGGGTGGGGAGATCACCGTCGAGAGTGAATATGCAAAAGGGTCTGCGTTTACCGTTAAGTTGCCGCTACAAGTGGGAGAGGATGATAGTCATAAGGGAACAATCAAGGAGCAGGGTTCAATACTCATCGTAGAAGATGACCCAATTTACATGGAGATAAGTACGAGCATTGCAAATTCAATTGGATATAAGGTAACTGGAGCATTGAGTGGTGCTTGTGCGAAAGAGTTACTAGCAGCTAAATCATTTGATGTGCTTTTACTTGACTGGGTATTACCTGATTGCGAAGCAGATAGATTGTTGGAAGACTTGCGGGGAGCATCAAGATTGCCTAATCAGGTGGTTATTTATACTGCCCATCCTGATACGCTCATAAATCATTACGTTGACTATCCAGTATTGTCTAAGCCGTTACTAAAAAAAGATTTAATGGATGCGTTAAATGGCACTCTGCATCAGGACGAGCATGGCAAAGTTGCCAGCCAAACTGTGCAAGAAGATTTGAATGGACCGCGACCAAATAAGTGCAAAGTCCTTTTAGTGGAGGATAATGAGATAAATAGAATTGTTGCCCTAAAAATGTTGAATGATTTGGGCGTAGAAGTCACCACGGTTGTGAATGGCCGCGAAGCTGTGGATACGGTCATTGAGCACAAAGGGAGCTTTGACCTAGTACTGATGGATATTCAAATGCCTATCATGGATGGGGTAGAGGCAACAAAGGCGATCCGGCAAATATACTCACCCGAGTCGCTCAATATTATTGCGCTGACCGCCAATGTGATGGAGACGGAAATTGACAAATACACTGTGGCGGGTATGAACGGTCATTTGGGTAAGCCATTTAAAATGAGCGCGCTTGAAAACCTGCTTAATAGATGCACAAATTGGCGATAGGTTGAGTCTTCGAAGTTTTATCTCAGGCTTAGTTGTCTCAAAGCAATTAAATACATCAACTACATCATCCAAGAATTGATCGCAGATGCTTAAGCCCTTTGTTAGACTGCCCGCTGACAACGTAACGTGTTTGTCTGTGCTAAAATATTAAACAGTTGTATTCAGTAAGGGGTCGGTTATTTCTATTCGATGTAAATTAGCGAAGTTGATATGGGTGACTCTCTTACTGAGTGTTTTTTTACCTTGTAGTGCTTCAGAAGACGACCCTTTGCTTGTCGCATTCGGCCAAAGTCGTCCACCTTATGTTGATGAGGGAAGTCAGTCAGGGATCAGCATAGAATTATTTGATAATGTCGCCAAGTTACTGAAATGGAGTTACAAGCCTGTATACGTGTCTAATAAACGTATGGAACGTTTGTTGACTAAAGGTAAAGTGGACATTGCTATTGAAGTACAAAAAACGAGTAGCACGCTATTTTATTCTATGCCCTTTATCTCATACAGTAACTACGCTGTTCATAGCCATGATCCCAAATTTAAACTAACGACTATTGCCCAATTACAAAATTACAGCGTGTGTGCGTGGCAAAATGCCCGTGAGCATCTTTCGTTGCCACAAGCGTTTGTCGGCAAGGCAGATTATTTTGAGTACCCAAAGCAGCAAGAACAAGTCATCGATTGGCTGGCGGGCAAATGTGAAGTTATTTTGATTGATGATACCTTATTGAGTTGGCATTTAATGCGGCTCAGAGAGGGGAAAGCAAGCTATGCGAATTGGAACTGGGGGAAAGTTTTGTTACCTGTTAAAAGCAATCCGTTATGGTTTTACGCAGGCTTCCGTGATGAACAGCTACGAGATAGTTTTAACTTCGCGTTACAGCGTCTCAAAGAGAGCGGGAGATATACGCAGATCCGTGAGATGATCAGGTAGGTTATTCTTATCCGCAGTAATCCTTAATTATTGAGAGGGATTCAATCTGACACTGGCTGCATTAAAAATTTCTTACGTGCTTTCACTCATCTAATAATAATTATTGTTTAAGAGAACGAAAAGAATGAAATGTCTATGTATAATAGCGACAAGTGTATGTTTATTATCGAACATCGCATATGGTGATGAACAACAGACTTCAGGAAAACACAATGTAGCAACGATAGCCACTGAATATATTGCAACACTCGATAATGATTATAAAAAGCAACGTACTTTTTATACCGCAAACACGCACTTTAAAGACCCAACATCTGCTCAATTCGGTCCCATGTGGGATATAAAAGGGGGTGATAACATCGCCGACTTTTTTGAAAAGGTGGGCAAAGAATATGGTGTGTTAGAGGTAAAAAACAAAGTCACTAGAATGTTGGTTGAACCGCCGTTTGTGATTGCTAACATTGACTCGGTAGTGACAACGTGCGCGGTTGCTTTGAATTACCCGACGAAATCTTATACCGGTACCATTGAACTTGTGATGGTGTTAAAAATTAATGGTCGCCATATTGTTGAAAGAACTGATTATGTGGATTACTCCAGCGCATGGCAATTTGTGGAGCTGTTATCTCCCAGTCTGGCAGCGAAAAAGTCGGACGATAGGTGCCAAGCGAAACAAATTTAAAAGATATATTTGAGTAAGGGCCAATTACGGCCCTTACCAGTAAAATACGGTTAAATACTCGGTGTCATGCCCATACAACTAGCATAGAAAGTAGTTGTTGCAGGCCAGTCGCTGAATACACCTATAACGCCCACCTCCTTTGCCAACACATCCAGTAATACTAAAGCATCAGCATCACTATCAATTGCATCTTTAATTGACTGATAATACCAACCACCACCTGTTGCAAGTTGCCCAGAGCGCTCTAATGTCCAAGTGATGATTTTCAACCCCGCTTCTTTGGCGGCTTTTGCGTACGCGGAAGGTACGATGTTGTTGTCATTATCCAAAGTGACCAGCATCCACAAGGGGGGAGCGATGATTTTCACGCCATCATTGCTCAGCTCAGTCATAGTTGGCTGCCAAGTATCAGGATTGTTTGGGTTAAAACCAGCAACATCATAGCGGTCGTCAAGGTAAACCGCTTGTGTACCAAACTCAGCTTCGTTACCAATCCAGTATTTAACATCATCAAGATTAAATGACTGAGCAAATACCTTGCTTGCATCGACACCGGCTGCTTTGTATTCATCAATCATTTTTTGTGCGTACATCTGCTGTGTCATACCATCAAATGGCATATCAACGCTGGCTGATTTAAGCTCGGGTGTCATTTTGACGTTAAGTGATTTGAATAGCTCGATGCTTTCTTTGTGTGTTAATAAAGTCCCTTGGCTTGAGTATAAATCTGTACGCCAATTTGCGGTGCCAGCTAGGTATTCATCGACGGTGCTAGCAAGCGAGTTTGCACCGTCCATTTTGCCTTTTAGTTGTTTGAACTCAGCTAGTGTGATGTCAGATGTACAGCATTTTGCACTGGCTGGGGTGCCGGATGCTTTGTCAGCAGGTGTGAATGGTTCTGAACATTTGGCCGCAAGCTCTGGAATGGCAAGAATATTGGTTGTGGTATGTAAGTCACATTGAGAGTGACGACACACTAGCTCTTTGTCTTTGGTAAAGGTCACATCACATTCAAGAATACCTGCGCCCATTTTGGCTGCTGCGACATAAGACTCTTTAGTATGCTCTGGATATTGCATTGGTGCACCGCGGTGACCAATAGAGAAATCAGTTTTATAAAACGGACCGTCCTGACAGGCTTCTAGCTTGGTTTTTAATGTGCCAGATTCAAGTTGATTAACCAGAAATTGTGCTCGGGTACCAATTTGAATGTCTTTTACTGTGCCTTTGGCAACTTCCACAATCACTGGCACTTCTACTTTTTCGACCACGGTAATGGGTTTTTCAACAACGACTTCTTTGGTGACTTCTTTTATTTCGGTGTCGTCATCACAGCCGCTAAGCGCCAGTAGCGCAGTCATAGAGAGTAATAATTTAAACTTCATGTCAGTACTTCGTCTGTTTATAAAAGGAAAACAAACGTTAACAGCGGAAAATGACGGAAATATTATAAGGCTATGACATTTAAGAGGTTAGAGCTGTTTTAGGTTAACAGCTCTAACTTGTGAATTGTCTCGTTCTAGCGGTAATTTGAACGGTAGTTATCCACCCATAAACGGGTTGCGCCGCACACTGCGACGGGCATTACAATGAGGTTAACAATTGGAATAGACGTTAATAAAAAGACAGCAAAGCCAAAGCCGTATGATAAACCTTGCTTAGACCTTAAGTCTTCTTTCATTTGTTTAAAGTGAATTTTATGATTGTCAAACGGATAGTCATTATATTGAACGTTATACATCCAGCAGGTGAATAACACCCATAGCACTTGACCAATAACAGGTAAGATCCATAACAAGATAAAAAAGCCAATAGCACGAGGTAGGTAGTAGCACAGTTTGGTCCATTCTCTGCCAAGCATTCTTGGTACATCCTTGATAAGATCTGCAAACCCATCATCATTGATCTTTTGGCCTGTTAAGTGCATTTCTACTTTTTCGCTCAGCAAGCCGTTAAACGGTGCCGCAATAAAGTTGGTAATAACGGTAAATACCATACTGTAGCTGAAAAGAATGACCAAAATGGCAATAGGCCACATTAACCACTCAAGCCAGCTTAACCAGCTTGGTAACAGTGAGTTCATGTAATCAAAGCCTTGAGTTAGCCAATCGACAAGAAAGAACAATGAGCTTCCGAAAAGTAAAACATTGATAAAAAGAGGAATAAAAACAAAGCGTTTTAATCCTTTTTGGGTGATAAGTGAAAACCCCGATAAAAAATATTCAAAGCCTCGGCCTAGTTGCACAAAAAACCTCTTTCGAAAATATTGCAATGATCACAGTATAAGCTGGCTCTTATAACGAATAAACCCAAAGAAGTAACAAACTATTACGAATAAATTGCAAGTCAGGGGGATATTGCAAAGTGGTGCTTAATTTATTTTATAACTAATTGAAATTTAGTGGTTTATATTTATTGCTTACTAAGAGGGTTAGGCTACAATTGCTCACTTTTTGTTATTTTTGAAAAGCCTAAACCGTTTTCTATTGGAGAAATTGAGTGACCGAATTGCTTGGTATTGTGTGTTTAATTTTGATCAGTGCATTGTTTGCTATGTCAGAAATAGCCATTGCGGCTGCGCGTAAAATTAAGCTTAAAATCATGGTAGACGAGGGCAATCATAGTGCGGAGCAAGTGTTAAAACTGCAAGCTAATCCCGGTGCTTTTTTTGCCATGATCCAGATAGCGTTAAATGCGATAGCCATATTAGGCGGCATTCTTGGCGAACAAGCGCTGACAGAGCAAGTAAGCGAATATGTTGGCATGATTTATCAAGGGCCGATGCTTGGGCAGATCAGCTTTGTCATCTCGTTTTTAGTTATCACTTCACTATTCATTTTATTTGCTGATTTATTACCTAAACGGATTGCTATGCTGATGCCAGAAGCCGTGGCAGTGAGAATTGTGGGGTTGATGAATGGGGTAACGCTAGCGTTCAAACCGTTGGTGGCATTTTTTAATGGCGTTACAAATTTAGTATTAAAATTACTCGCATTACCGACTGAGCGTAAAGATGAAGTAACCACAGAAGAAATCGTAGCGATTATGGACGCAGGTGCAAAAAGCGGAAGTTTGCAGGCGCAAGAGTACCAACTCATTGGCAATGTCTTGGATCTAGAGTGCCGAACCTTGCCTATGGCTATGACCACACGTGAATCTATCGTTTATTTTGATATTGATGATGATAGCGAAACCATCAATCAAAAAATTCTGGCCAATCCACATAACCATTTTTTGGTGGTTGATGGGCACTTAGACAAATTATTAGGCTACGTTGACACCAAGCAAATTTTACAGCAATTGCTGCGCGGTGAAGCGGTTCACTTGAGTGATCAGATCATCGAAAAAGAAGTGTTTTACCTACCAGAAACACTGACGCTTTCAGAAGCGCTTAATGCGTTTAAAACAACCAGTGGGCAGTTTGCTGTAGTGGTGAACGAATATGCCTTGATTGTGGGCATTGTTACCATCAAGGATCTCATGACGAGCTTTATGGGTGACTTGGTTACGGTACATGGCGAAGAGCAAATTGTACAGCGTGATAACGAATCTTGGCTGGTGGATGGCAGTACGCCTATGGTCGATCTATGCAAGGTTTTAGGTTGGGATGATGTACCAGAAGCCAATCAATATGAAACGGTTGCTGGTTTTTTGATTTATCGCTTAAAGCGTTTGCCAAAGCGCGCTGATCATATTTTTTGTGCAGGTTTCAAGTTTGAGGCAATTGACATCGAAGGCGTACGCGTTGAGCAGTTGTTAGTGAGCCGAGCAAAAGACGAGCATTTAGAGATAAAGCTTTAACACTTGATAAATGTGCAACATGCCCATACACTGAAGTTAGGTACTTAATTTTATTGTACCTAACTTTTTGGAGATCCAATGCGTCTGAGTAAGTGGTTTGTTATATCTTGTTTGTGTGTGCTGTTCCTGTCGGTAACAAGCGCGCCAATGAGCTATGCAAAAGTACAAGACCACTATGAGCAGCAACAATCGGTATTTATTGACTCTGATTCAATAGACCATGATCCTCAAGGCTTGATCATAAATGCAGCAACATACAACTTTGATGTTGTTGCCTTTGAGCCTATAGCGAAAGATGCTTCGCTCATTTATGATTCTACATCATTTCACTTAAGTATTCGCGCACCACCTGTTTTATAAACTTATCTAAAAAAATCAAAGTTTTTTATTGTCAGTTTATGAATACAAAGGTGCAGTTATGTCTAAATATCATACTCTTCGTAGCCAGTCGGCTGCGCTAAATACACGTTTTAACACATCACTTGATAGCTGTGTTACGGTTTCGCTTGATAGCCCTGCAAGCAGTGTTATGCATGGTTTCCATCAAGTGCCACCGCAATTAGTAGACGAACGCACAAGCCTCGATGATGCGCTGCTGATCATGCAGCAAACACACATGCGTACGAGCTTTGTTGTTGATGAAAAAAATAACATGTTAGGTGTTATCTCTAAAGCGAGATTAACCAGCAGCTATGTGTTGAAAATTTCGGCTAAAACAGGTGTGAATCGTGCTGATCTAACGGTGCGAGATGTCATGATCCCACTATCTTCCTTGAACAGCATTGGTGAGCTAGCCATGCGTAATGCCCGAGTGGGGGATGTGATACAAAGTATGGAAAATGCCAGTCAAGAATATTTGCTGGTGGTAAGTCAAGCGCCCAAATGTATATGCGGATATTTTGATTTAATTGATATGAGTCGGATGGTGGGCTATCCCCTTAACCAAGTTAAGCAAGCAAACACATTTAGTGAAATTGTAGACAGCCTTTGGCACCACGCCGAAATCTAAAGAATTCCGATTATCTTACTTTCCTGAGTAAGATAATTTGATGCTCCTAAGTAATAAAGTTAATGAAACCAAGGCACCAAAAAAAAGGTGCCTTTTTCATGCCAAAAATTTACCGAGGTTAAGTAAGTTTTCTAATCTTAAAGAGTAATTTATTTCGTTAGACACATACCCATAATTTATTTCTAATGCGCAAAATAAAGACCCCACTATTTTATTTACTTTAAGGAACTTTAATGACCAATACCACCTCCTCTGAACTAGCGCGTGAATGTTACAACGTGCGCCATTGGAGCCAAGGCTTTTATGGCATCAATGATCAAGGAGAGGTTACTGCAACCCCTAAACTCGCGCAGCCTGAGCACGCTGTTACCTTAGTTGAAATTGCTCAGAAAATTAAATCGCAAGGTTACACCTTGCCAGCTTTAGTGCGTTTTCCTCAAATACTGAGTCAACGCGTAAACAGTATTTGTGATGCATTTAACCAAACGATTACTGACTATCAATATCCAAAAGATTATTTGTTAGTTTATCCAATCAAAGTGAACCAGCAAAAAGAAGTGGTTGAAGGATTGATCGCAAGCCAGATTGGTAAAGAGCAAAAGCAATTAGGGCTTGAAGCGGGTAGTAAAGCCGAGCTATTAACAGTGCTTGCATTAAGCGAGCAAACATCAGCGGTGATCGTGTGTAATGGTTACAAAGACAAAGAGTATGTTCGTTTGGCATTACTTGGTGAAAAACTGGGCCACCAAGTTTATATCGTGTTGGAAAAACGTTCTGAGTTAGACATTGTATTAGAGCAAGCGAAAGCGTTAAACGTTACACCCAGATTAGGGCTACGTGTTCGTTTAGCGTCGCAAGGTAAAGGCAAATGGCAAGCCAGTGGTGGTGAAAAGTCTAAGTTTGGTTTGTCGGCGTCGCAAGTGTTGACGGTGATAAACCAACTAGAGCAGGCCCAGATGTTAAGTGCATTGCAGTTAGTGCACTTTCATCTTGGCTCGCAAATGGCCAATATCCGCGATGTCAGACTGGGTGTAGGCGAAGCGGCAAGGTTTTATTGTGAATTACGTCGTTTAGGCGCTAATTTACAGTGTTTAGACGTGGGTGGCGGTTTAGCAGTTGATTATGATGGCACGCGCAGCCAGTCACATAACTCGATGAACTATAGCTTGGCCGAATATGCCAATAATATTGTGTACACAATTGGCGATACATGTAAGCAATACGAACAGCCGATGCCTAGAATTATTTCTGAGTCTGGGCGTGCTTTGACCGCGCACCATGCTGTGCTGGTAACAGATGTGATCGGGACTGAAAGTTATCAGCCCGAGGTAGTTGTTGCACCAAGTAATGAAGCGCCAAGACTGCTACATAATATGTGGACGTCATGGCAAGCATTGAGTGGACAAAGCGATGACCGTGCATTAATAGAAATTTATCATGACACGCAAAGTGATTTAGCAGAAGTACATAGCCAATTTGCAATGGGCTTATTAAACCTAGAGCAAAGGGCGTGGGCTGAACAAATAAACTTGCGCGTATGCTATGAGCTGAATCAACGCATGGACAACAAAAACCGCTTTCATCGCCCTATTATTGATGAATTGAGTGCAAAGTTAGCGGATAAGTTCTTTGTGAATTTTTCTTTGTTTCAGTCATTGCCGGATGCTTGGGGCATTGAGCTGGTATTCCCTGTATTACCCCTGAGTGGACTGACTGAAGCGCCGAAAAAGCGTGCGGTGCTACTTGATATAACCTGTGATTCAGATGGCACGATTGAGCATTATGTGGATGGTCAAGGTATTGAAAGTACATTACCTGTGCCTGAGTTTCATAACGACAAGCCCTATTTGCTCGGGTTCTTTTTAGTCGGTGCTTATCAAGAAATTTTAGGTGATATGCATAACCTATTTGGTGACACGCATAGTGTGATGGCAACACTGGACAATGATGGCATGTTGCATCTGAGTGATGTTGACTGTGGTGACACGGTAGCAGATATGATGCGCTATGTGCATTTAGATGTTGCTCAGTTTAAGAGTAATTTTGCAAAGTTAGTTAAAAGTAAGCTGCCAGAAAATGAACAAGCAATTTGCTTGGCTGAATTGGAACAAGGTTTAGATGGTTACACTTATTTGGAAGATGTTTAATAAATGAGCCAGTTGTTTGATCACACCGATCACTCATTATACTCAAATGGGATGACGTTTTTACGTCAGCCCATGGTTAAAGATATGACCAATATTGATAGTGATGTGGTGGTATTAGGGTTGCCGTTTGACTTAGCAACGTCAGGTCGACCTGGTGCGCGCTTGGGCCCAGATGCGATTCGCCGCGCATCAGTCCATTTGGCTTGGGAAAGTAAAAAGTATCCTTGGACATTTACGCTATGGGATAAAATCAGTGTATCGGATGCGGGGGACTTTACTTACCCTGTTGGCGACCCTGAGTATTTTACCGCGCAACTTGAGTTGGCTGCGCAGCAAATTGTGCTTCAAGGTAAAGCGTTGTTGGGTTTAGGTGGTGACCACTTTGTGACCTTACCTCTGTTGCGTGCGCACCATAAGGTGCATGGCAAGATGGCCTTGGTACACTTTGATGCGCATACAGACACTTATAGCCAAGGCTCGCGTTATGATCATGGCACGATGTTTTATCATGCGCCAATGGAAGGTTTACTCAGCCCTGAGCACTCTGTACAAATTGGTATTAGAACTGAATATACACAAGATGGACACGGGTTTTCAGTCATTGATGCGATGCAAGCAAATGATTTGAGCGCAGAGTATATTGCTCAGCATATCAAAAATACAGTGGGTGATTTACCTGTGTATGTCACGTTTGATATCGACTGCTTAGATCCCGCTTTTGCGCCTGGCACAGGTACTCCTGTGTGTGGAGGCTTAACCAGCGATAAAGTACTAAAGATTTTACGTGCACTACAAGGTGTCAATATGGTGGGTATGGATGTGGTTGAAGTATCTCCTGCATACGATCAAAGTGAACTTACGGCAATCGCGGCAGCGACCATCGCTCATGAGTTACTGCACCTTTGGGCTGTAAAACATCGGCCATAAGCCACGATGCAAAATGCCGAGTTTCACTCAGCATTTTTTTATTCCAGTCCGCTTAACAAGGTGGTCTATTTTGAGGCTAGAAAAGCTTTCGCTCGTTAGATTTAATCCTGCAAAATGATTAACTGTTATTAAACATGGGGATTACTTCAAAAAAGGCAGGTGGTAACGCTTTGCGTACCAAACAAATAATGGGATCTGCAAAAGCAGGTACGTGATCAACGTAAACCAAAACCAATTTACATCAAACAAAGCAAAACTAAACTTGACGTCACTATCATGAAATACTGAGCCCACCACGCACAAAGAAATGCTAGCACCCACCATGTCTTGCGCTGATATCTTTTTCAATGTGTTTGCACAGTAGGGGTAGATGAGCCCGTATGCGGTGCTCAAAACGATCATATTTAATATGATCACATTAAATTCAATACCCATAATTTGGCCTGTAACTAACTAGGAACTACTACACTAATAGTGATGTCGACAATTAGACATGCTACGGGTAGAGAACCAAAATTTTTGCATTGATTTGAAATCGGCAGCAAGCGATATAACTTTAACGGCAATTGTATTTATTTTTCCACTTTGACGGGTTTATTCGTTTGTTCAAATTGTATGTTCTATCAGATGTTAAATAATAAGCTTTAATTGTGAATTTTTTATTGGTTACATCATATTGATATGAAAGTTTTTATTTTATTTTGGCTTAACATTTTTATTTAATTATAAAACATAATATTTACATATAAGGGCGATTTGTGTAGCTTGAAAGCACATGGGAACAAGTCGGGCACAAGGGTGTTCCGGTCAACTAGTAAAGTGGGAATAACAATGGGCAGAGAGATCATCAACGCGACGGTCGTAACCCGACCGACTACGAATCAAACGTCAAAACACACTGCTTTTATGCAAAGTTTACTCACGCTTTTAGGTATGTCGAGCAGCAGTGCGCATAGCCAAAGTATATTGCAAGAATTGCCTGATAATCATCTGGTGTTAATTGATCTTGGTAGTTATAGCGAGAAAGAGGTATTGTCATTTGATATCGCCGTGCTGGCTAAAAAGAAAGCGATTATTCTTTTCAATGCGGTAGAAGGACAAGTTGATGAGCGCCAAGCATTACTCGCAGGAGTCAAAGGCATTATTTACGCAAAGGATGAACCTGACGTGCAGCTCAAAGGAATTAAAGCGGTAAAAGAAGGTGAGTTGTGGTTTCGCCGAAGTATTATTAGTAGCACTTTTTCAGAGCTACTGTGCGAGCATGCTATTTTCAGTGCGCCAAAATGTACACCTAAGTTAGAAGATGCGACCTCAAGCTTAACCAAGCGAGAAAAAACCATTGTTAAATTGATAGCTGAAGGCGCACAAAATAAAGAGATCGCTAATAAATTGCATATTAGCGATCATACGGTAAAAACACACTTGTATAGCGCATTTAGAAAAACTAACTCAAGAAATCGCATTGAGTTACTTAATTGGGCGAGACAGTTTTTCCCTGATGCTTTACATCGCTCTTATTCTGAGTAGGTTTAGCCGCCCAAAGGCCTTTATTAATGCCGCTATTAATTAAATCGACAAGGGCTTTTTCAATGGCTTGTTTAACGCAAATATGCATTGGTTCGTTATCACTAAACCCCCCCTCGGCCTCTGCAAGGCGTTTGTAGCTGACGTATCTGAAGAAGCCTGCTCGCATTTCATAACTTAACACGGTTTTGGTTGTCGCAACGGAGGTTAATACGACACCGGTTCTGACATCCACAGCACGCATGTAAATGGAAATGACATCTTCACGATATAACTCTGATGTACCAATACCAAAGTACTCCGCACCTAGTCCCCCAGTTTTAGTGTTAGAGTCATAGCTGATGATACCGCCTTCTAAGATTATTTTTGCCGTTTTTAGCGGTGGTAGCTTGCTATCGTCACCGTTGCTGTCATTGGCCGCGCGGATAATCTTTCTCTCCGTTAGAATGTTTTGCAGGCCTTCTCGTTCAACGGGCACAAACCAATCTGTCTCATTGAGAGCTTGTACTAAAATGGCCGTCGCGCCTTGCGTGACCGCAGTAGAGAAGGAGCTTACATTGGCAATCGGTTTATATTGGCCGGTTTGATCACGAAATGAATAGACGGAGACAGGGATACTTCCCATGGGGGTTGGCAAAGATTTGAGTTCATCATAGGTTGGCGTTTGCGGTAATGATTGAGCCGTTTTAATATCGGGTGGAAGCGTTTTTGCTAAATGTGAGCAGCCCCCTAACATAATGAAACTTATAGTTATAATTATAATTTTAAGGTGCGTCATTGGTGCCATACCTCGGTATTTCAATAGTGGTCACTTCTCCCGAGACAAGATTGGTTATCTCAATTGTTATACTGTCAGCATTGCTGGTGAGCATTTTTATCTGGTGGTCACCACTGACGAACATGGAATCTCCATCAAATATGTTGGTGTCATCAGAGCTTTCCCCAAAAACTTCATCTGTGATCTCTCTGACAATGCGGTTAATAAATGCACGTTCTAATGATTCTTGCATCTTTTCAGAGAAACTCTTTGGTTCAGTATGCGCTTTGTGTTTATTTTGCGCTTGTGCTTTATTCATCAACATACTGGCATTGAGCGGGTTGCCGCCAAAACTTGGGTTAATGGGGGTGTAAACTAACTCGCTCGCATAAGATGCAAAACTGAGCCCTAAAAAAACTAAAAGTATATTTTTCATAGTTATAGACCACTGCTTGATAAGTCATCACTAAACTTGCTGAAGCGGTTGCTTGCAAGTACCTTGATAAGCACTAATGCTGCTTGCTCTACCTGATCGTCAATAGGCTTTAAACGTCTACCTAAATAGGTGGCGTAAATGACTCTATTATTAAGAATCACGGTTAATGAAGTGCCTGCTTTAGGAATGAGAGTTTCTTTTATGGTTACGGTCGCTCCTTCTGTATTTGGAATATCCTGCCAAAGCATACTGAGCTGACGATAAAACTCATGTCCAGAGCGACTGATACTTTGATCTAACAAAAAACCACTGATCTCCATCGCTTTGCCAATCGGACTCAATGCGAGTAACAAGGTTAATGCTATGGTTCTGATTAATATCGTCATCATAAAACAGCTCGACTTCAGTGCTAAAAAATAGGATATGCTGATGAAAACTGGATGATATGGCGTGCGCGTAGCACGCCATTTATGGGCTTACTGCTGTACGACAGTTGCGGTATTGTAGTCTCCCACCTGAGTGATCGACACGTCGCCATTTAACTGTGACATGCCACCTTCAACTAAGTTACCAGTACCTGTTTGCGTAATATTGAGTGATAAATCACTGCCTACAACTTCAAATGCGCCTTGGTTCAAACCAACTACCATGTTCATATCACCATTTTGCGCGATATCTATGCTGTTGTTGCTACCATCTACCATTAAATCAATGGCATTGAGGTTACCCACTTGCGTGAGCGATAGATCGTTACCTTGGCTCGCAACGCTATTGCTAAGCGTGACACTGGCGTCATTCTCGTTGCCTGTTTGCATTAACACAATGTCATTGGAAGAAGTGTCTAACGACGTATCAGGGTATGAATTTTGGATCTGCGCGACATTGCTATCACCATTTTGAAACACGGTGAAGTTATTGTCCGAGCCATTAAAGTTTGCGATATGGCTTGAGTTTTTATCGCCTATTTGCAGGCTTGTAAGGGTGTTGCTGTCACCAATAGCACCAACATATGCGCTATTTTCGTTACCTATTTGTAGTGACGCCATGGTATTACCATTGCCAACCATGTCCATTTCAATGCTGTTATCGTTACCAACTTGGTCAGTGAGTTGACTATTTTGGTTACCTACAATAAGACCGCTTTTGAAGGTGTTATTGTCACCTTCTTGGCCCATGCCAAGGTAATTTCCATCTCCTTCAACCACAGCATACGAGATAGTACTGCCATTGCCTGTCTGTTCGAAATCTAAGGTGTTACTGTTACCGTTCACCAAATCGATGCTGACGCTATTATTATCGCCTGCTTGTGCTGATTTTAATGTATTGTTGTCGCCAGTAAACTCCGCAACGGTAACACCATTTTCATTACCTTGTTGAGTCAGCGCAAAATTGTTTGAGTTGCCTTGGATTAAGTCCAATTGAATATTATTCTGATCGCCTTCTTGGCGCGCTTTTATGGTGTTGTCGTTACCTTCAAGCTCAGCGACAGTTGCGACATTCCAATAACCATCTTGTTGGAACTCTAGTTGATTACCGTCGCCAATCACTTCTTGTAGCCTGACTTCGCCCCATTCACCATCCTGTTCAATAGTAATATTGTTGCTATTACCTTGCAGATCGCGAATAAAAGTCCATTGACCACCGCTGGTTTGAGTTACATTAATACTATTGTCATCGCCTTGCGCTTTAACAATGATTTCATTTTGAATACCAAATGAGCCTGCATCGCCGCTCTGTGATAGCGATAACATGTTGGCACTGCCATTAATGTTAAGGTCCATCGCAGCATCATTACCTGTTTGATTGCTACTGATTTGGTTTGCGTCGCCTGTTATTTCTGCCAGTTGTAAGTTTTTATTGCCCGACTGCTCGCCGACGAGTTGGTTACCATCGCCAGTGACTGTCAACTGAGCACCATTAGTTTGGCCTGCTTGAGTCAGGTTTATCTCGTTTCCGGAAGTACCAGTCGACTGCTGGGTTATTTCTACTTTATTTTGTTCTGCACCCACTAGGAAAGTTGATTGAATGGTACCTTGAGTATTTTTGTTCTGTTCAGCAGCGAGCGCAGCATTGCCAAAACCCAATGCCATTGCAATGGCACAGGTAATGAGGGATTTCTTTAGCATGAGATTTTCCTTGTTTATCATTAATCTTTTGTAACGCTGATATTGAGCACCATGTCATTACCTTGTTGCTGGATCATGAGGGATTGCTCACCTAACTGCGTTAAATTGACGACATTGGCGTCACCTTGTTGCACTATGGAGGTAAAATTATTGTCGCCATATTGCACTAAATTAACGCTGTTATTAGCGCCAGCTTGTGTGATGTCGGCCAAATTGTTTGAACCTAGTTGCACAAGAGACACCAAATTTAGTTCGTCACCTATTTGGTTTATCGTTGCTTTGTTCAGTGTTCCGCTTTGCTTAATCGTTGCCTGCAGGTGTGCAGTTACAGACAATGATGGACTAATACTCAAAGACAAGGGGGACTCTTTAAGGTCGACAGAGCCTGCGAAAACATCATGAGTAACTAAAAAAGTACTAATGAATAGCCCTAAAGAGGAACAAATGTTACAAACTTTAGAGGTACAAAAGACCTTTTTTACTGTTAGCATTTTGTTTCACTTTTGCTTCAACCAACCTTGTACCCCACATTAGACAAGAGCGAGTTGATAAGGAATACGAAATTTTAATGAAAATTTTTATATTTAAAATCAAGGTTTAGCGATTTTTTGAGCTGCTTGTTATTTGTTTTCAACAAAAAAGTATGAGTATTCTCATTGGCTAGGGGTAAGGCTTTCCCATACATTATTGTTAATTTTTTGTATTGAAGTGATTTTTTAGTCTATTTGTATGGTTTTAACATTTGACTATTGCAGGGTACCTATTTTTAGTGTTTTCTAAATGCGTTGCTTAAATAAAGTGTTTTGCATGTTGCCTCATTGTGCGTGAGCGACATGTTTGGAGTAATTAACTCACAGAAATTGGTGGGATTCATTAACTAGTGGCCTTCATTGTGGCTGCTAATAATCTGGTTAAGCGAGCTGTCAGTAAGCTCGTAAACGAATAAGAACTTAATGGACACCAACAAAATGAAACTAAAATTATCTGCTTTAACTCTTGCTATTCTTCCTTGCCTTTCGCAAGCGGCACTTCATGTTGATAAACAAAATACCATTGAAGCTGCGAGCGATGCGTTAATTGTTGTATACAAAAAAGACGCAACCAAAGCTCAGCGTATCTCGGCTCGTAAATTAGTTGCCGCTAAAATTTCAGACCTTAACCAAGATGAAATTGATGATGCATATCGCCATGTACTAAAAGGTCGCCTTGCAAAATTCAAATTAGATAACAAAGACGTGAAGGGAGCAATTGATGCACTGAATGCTCATCCAGCGGTTGAATATGCAGAGCCAGATTACAAAGTAACAGTAATGGGCACCCCTGATGACCCAAGATTTGATGAGCTATGGGGTCTGCACAATACTGGCCAAACAGGTGGTACAGCAGACGCAGATATTGATGCGCTAGAAGCATGGGATATTTCTGTAGGTAGCCGCGATGTCGTGGTGGGGGTTATTGATACTGGTGTTGACCATTCTCACCCTGATCTTGCTGCGAATATTTGGACAAACCCGAATGAAATCGCAGGCAATGGTATTGATGATGATAACAATGGCTATATTGATGATGTTCATGGTATTAACGCGATTACTAATGCAGGCGACCCTATGGATGACCAAGGCCATGGTACACACGTATCAGGTACTATTGGTGCGGTAGGCAATGATGGCACGGGTGTAGTGGGTGTTAACCATCAGGTTTCTATTGTTGGTTGTAAATTCTTAGATGCATCAGGCAGTGGTTCTACTTCTGATGCTATCAAGTGTATCGATTACCTAGTAGGTTTACGCGAAGCGGGTGTTGATGTACGTGTATCAAACAACAGTTGGGGTGGCGGTGGCTACAACCAAGCAATGGCTGACGCTCTTACAGCTTCTGAAGAAGCGGGTATTTTATTTGTTGCCGCAGCAGGTAACAGCGCGGTTGATAATGATGTGAACCCTCACTACCCATCTAGCTATGAGCATGCATCTATTCTATCAGTTGCCAGTACTACTCATACTGACGCGATGTCGGGCTTCTCGCAGTGGGGCTTAACAAGTGTTGACTTGGGTGCGCCAGGCTCAGCTATTTTATCGACAGTACCTGGTGGTGGTTATGATTCATACTCGGGTACTTCGATGGCAACACCACATGTTGCAGGTGTTGCAGCATTGGCATTGTCAGTCAATCCAACACTCACAACAGAAGAGCTTAAAGCTGTGCTGATGGACTCAGGTGATGAAAATGAAGCACTCAACGGCAAAGTGGTATCAGGCAAGCGTTTGAACGCAGCAAGAGCACTAGAATATGCTGATCCAGAGCCTGGTTTTAGAATGTCAGTAACACCTCAATCGCAAGAAATTGTGGCAGGTGACACAGCAACTTATAACTTTGATGTATTGTCTGTAGCAGACTGGACAGGCGAAATTGCCCTAACAGTAGAAGGTGATTTACCAGGTGCGACTTTATCTACAGATATCGTGCAGCCGGGTCAAAGTTTCTCGCTTTCAGTTGCAACAGAGGGTGACACGCGTTGGGGCGAATACTCATTCAACGTAACAGCAACAAGTGGTGAATTGGTACAGAGCAAGCAAGTTTCTGTTTATGTATTACCACAGGGCTTAAATGACTTTAACTACGCTAATACAACCAGTGCAGATATCCCTGATAACGACCCTGCAGGCGTGACATCTGTGATCACTGTGCCTGATGAAGTAACTATCTTTGGCTCAAACACTTTCTTTGATATTACACATACTTACATCGGTGACCTAGTGGTGACCCTTACTTCACCAGCCGGTACAGTAGCAACATTGCATAATAAAGCGGGCGGTAATGCGGACGACATTAAGCAATCGTTTGAGTCTGATGTATTCAACGGTGAAGTTGCGACGGGTGATTGGCTATTAAAAGTAGAAGATACCTATGCGCAAGACACTGGTACTTTGAATCAGTGGTCACTGACGCTAACGGGTCTTGGTGATACAGCGCCAAGTGCACCAGAAGCTAATTTTGCATATGCAGCAGATAAACTTAATGTGACCTTTAGTGACTCAAGCTCTGATGCAAACAATGACATTGCGAGTTGGGCATGGGATTTTGGAGACGGTAATACTTCAACTGAGCAAAACCCAGTACATGCGTTTGCTGCGGCTGGCACATATGAGGTGACATTAACTGTAACCGACGAAACAGGTTTAACAAGCACTAAAGTGCAATCAGTAACCGTATCTACTGACGTACTTGAGCTAAAACTTAAGCGTGCAAACAAAACACGCTTAAACTACGCACGCGTTGAGTTGTCATACCAAGGTGCATCGTCGGATACAGTCGATGTTTTCCGTGATGGTGCAAAAATTGACACAACGGCTAATACGGGTACATACAGAGACTTCATCCGTAACGCGACGCAGAACCAGTATGTTTACAAAATCTGTGTAGGTGAAAATGTTTGCTCTGAAGAAGTTACGGTTTCTTTTGAATAATCAATATTTATGATGCATAAAAAAGGGCTCATTGAGCCCTTTTTTACGTTTAAACTGGGGTTATTGATTAATGTCTACTCTACTGTGCGAGAAACAGGGTGTCGTTCCGTTCTATTTCATGCTCCCAAGCAGCAGATAAATCATTAGCGGCTTGTATTTCATCTTGTGATAGTTGTGAATACAACCTTTCATTGTATCTAGCATATCGATTATATAACTCATTACTTTGCGTGAACGTCATGATGAGTTGGTTCAGTGCGTATGCTTTTACATAGCCATGCTCGCCACTATTTTGTGAGTGGGACATACCAGACAGGCGCATCATAGCGGTAATGCTGCCATGGTTAACTGCCTGTGTTAGGTAAGCAATTTGCTGTTGCTTGAAGTTGTCTCTAATAGCAATGTAAGAGTTTCGGTCAAAAGTGTCGTAATTGCTGATGCTCATAAAAAACTGCGGCGTCATTTTGCCTATCGCCTCTTGCGCAGGCACGTAACCAGCATGGGCGGCCTGTTCAAGGTAAGAATACGTTGCTGCATATTCTAATGTGTCGATACCCTGACAATAATAAAAGCGTTGTGTAATACGATCGGCGGCAACATCCGCATCACTTAGCTCGTATGCTTGCTCTAATTTAGATTGGAATGCTTGTTCATCTTTGGGGGCGTGGTAACAGTATGTGAGATTTTGAGCTAGGATGTAGCGAGCTTGGTTATCTCCTTCCTGTGCTTGCATTTTCAATTTCTCAATATGCTTAGTTAAATTACTTTGCAATCGCCAAGTAGGACGCGTTTGAACTACGAATTGGCCGTATGAATTAGTAAGCGGTTTATCCAGTTTCTCTTGAGAGGCGTGACTTTGTGGTGATTGCGTCATCATGCTATGAGAGCGTGTCACTGGCTCAGCCGTTTGAGTGGACAAAGCACTGGCTGTGTTTTTCTCAAAGAGGAAATTTAGTAATAAGGCCACGATGATAAACAGGATGCTAAGAGTCAGCGTGAGATAGGTTAGTATGCGTTTAAGTCCTTTCATAACCAGTGTTTTTAATTTTTTGCCAAGAGTAATCACTTTCCTCGCTTTATAAAAGCGTTTTATCAGTAGTCTTAAAATTATGCTGACTAGATTGAGTGGTAATAGCAAAGTCGATGCGACCTCGATGCTCGCAAAATTGTGCACCTCAGGTATAATCACCTCTTCTGTAAACTGGGGTGGCTATGATCTCTAAAAACCAACTAAAACTGTTACGCTCTCTGGCGCAAAAAAAATACCGCAAGCAACATGGGTTATACCTAGTACAAGGTGAGAAAAATGTACTGGAGTTAATCGCTGCGGGTAGCGAAATTGAACAGTTATTTGCCACTCGTGACTTTATAGATACGCATTCGGATAAACTCAAAGCTATTTCATGTATCGAAGCAGATGTAGAAAGCTTGACTAAGGCCAGTACATTAGTGAGCAATAATGCGGCGATTGCTGTTGTGCCAACACCTCAATCGCAAGCCATTGATACATCGGGCCTTGTATTAGCATTAGATGGTATATCGGATCCTGGCAATCTCGGTACTATCATTCGTGTTGCGGATTGGTATGGGCTTAAGCAAATTGTGCTGAGCCAAGACTGTGCGGATCATCTCAATCCTAAAGTCATTAGCGCGACCATGGGCTCGTTTGTACGCGTTAATGTTGTGCGTACTGAGCTACCTGAGTTTTTGGCGCAATATGAAGGTGCAATTTATGGTGCGTATCTAAACGGAGAAAGTGTACATAGTACTGAGTTCGCTCGCCAAGGTGTATTGGTGATGGGCAGTGAATCCCACGGCATTCGTGAACAAGCGGGGCAATACATTAATACGCCAATTACCATTCCTGCTTTTGGCGGTGCCGAGTCACTGAATGTGGCGATGGCAACGGGTATTATTTTAGATAACATCAAACGTGGTAGTTAATTTTTGCTGCCTGCTTTGCTATGTTTTGTTTAAGTTACCAATAAAAATAACAATATGCGTTTAAGCAGTATCAAATTGGCTGGGTTTAAATCTTTTGTTGAACCTACCAAAATCCCATTCCCCGATCCTATGACCTGTGTTGTTGGTCCTAATGGTTGCGGCAAGTCCAACGTGATTGACGCGGTACGCTGGGTACTGGGTGAAAGCTCTGCAAAAAACCTGCGTGGCGATGCCATGACGGATGTTATTTTTAATGGCTCAACCAACCGTAAAGCCATTTCTCAAGCCTCGGTTGAATTGGTGTTTGATAATGCTACAGGCCGGCTGCCCGGAACACTCGCAGATAGAAGCCAAGTTGCAATTAAGCGCTTGGTTACTCGTGATGGGCAATCCTTGTATTTCTTAAATGGCAGTAAATGTCGAAAACGAGACATTACCGATATTTTCTTAGGCACGGGGCTTGGTCCGCGCAGTTATGCCATTATTGAGCAAGGTATGATCTCGCGCCTGATTGAAAGTAAGCCGCAAGAGCTTAGGATTTTTTTAGAGGAAGCTGCAGGCGTATCAAAATACAAAGAACGTCGCCGTGAGACGCAAACCCGCATAAAAAGTACCCGCGATAATCTAGAACGCTTGTTAGATGTGCGCCAAGAGTTACAAGCACAACTCGATAAACTAGCAACGCAGGCGCAAGATGCGCAATCCTACCGTGCGTTAAAGGCGCAGGAGCGCACATTAAAAAGTGAGCTGGCAGTATTAAAATGGCAAAGCTTTCATCAAAAGCAACTACAAAAGTCAGAGCAAATAGCACAGCTACAAAAGCAAATCGAGTTTCTAAATAGTGCTCACGGTGGCCATGATGATGTGCTAGCCAGTTTAGAAAATGAAGTGCTGCATTTCAGTGATGGTATCGCTGCACAGCAACAGAGCATTCATCAGACTCATACTGAGCTGACGCGCGGTGAGCAGCAAAAAATTCATCTGTTAGACAAGCTTCGTCAGTTACAAAGTGACATTGATAAACAACAGCAAGCATATCGTGAAGCGAGTAGCTTGCTGGTGGCACAAAAAGAGCATGTGAATGAACATGAAGAGGCGGTGCAACTAAGCGCAGAAGAAGCGCTTGTTTGCGAGGCGCAGTTTCACGAATATGCGCAATTACACCAATCCTTAGTTGACGCATTTCATGCACTAGAAGTACAGCAAGCGCAGTTACAACAACAACAAACATTGGCGCAAAAGCGTGTGCATGAAGCGCAGCAAAGCGTTTCACAAGCGCAGCAAGTCGAGACCCATAATCGAGAAAAATGCACTGCTTTAGAAGAGCAGTTAACATTATTATTAGGGCAAGACCCAACGCAAGAATTAACCGACCTTCAAGCGCAATATAGCCACAAAGCGCAAGAGATGGCACGTTTGCAGGCAAATGCAAAAGCACTCGGTGAAGAAGTAGACCTGAGCACTGCCAACATCAGTGAACAACAAAGCGATTGTATGCAAAAGCAAGCTGACTATGCCAGCTGTGTTGCGAATATCGATGCGTTGTTAAAAGTACTCAAGACGACACAAGCGGGAGAGGTCGACAGCTTTATCAACAAGTTGAGAGTAAAAAAGGGTTTTGAAGAGCGGGTTGAAGCGGCGTTGCTAGGTATCGTTAACCTACAGGCAAGCGATGGAAAAGCCCATGATGCGGTATGGCTTTCATCCGCCGAGCGTAAAGCAGGCTCAGTCGCAAGCGTCATTGAATCTGGCAACTATCCGGATTTTTTAAACCAAATCCAATTGGTTGAAAAGGAAGAACATTATAAACCGCAACAATGGTTGTTTGCGATAGACAACGATGGCTGTTTAATGGGCCGTAACTGGCATGCCAGTGCTAAAAGTCAGCAACAAAACTCGGGATTACTGTTACAACATGCGCAACTTAGAGAGCTTGAGCAACAGCTTCCAATTTTAGAAGCGAAGCAATCAGCAGCCCAGAGCGAGTTAGCGCAATTAACGCAAAAGCACACTGTTTTACTCTCGTCACAAAGCGAAAATAAAGAGCATATACATCAACTTGCGCAAGAAATGGCGAGCGTTAAAACACGCATTGATATGCTGCAAGAGCAAATCATTAAGTGGCAAAATGACCAACAGACGTTACACGAACAGCTTGAAAGTATTCAAATAAAACAGCAGCATGATAGTCAAAAATATGCTGAATATCAGCAGTTGTTAAGGGATGAACAAGCACAATTTACTTCTTTAGAGCAACAGCAGACGGACTTTAGTATGCAATTTGCTGAGGCCAAGCAAGCGCAACAGAGCGCGCTCAGAGATAAACAACAAGCGCAGCAAGCTTGGCATGATGCAAAATTGAATCAGCAGCAAGCTACGAGCACTTGGCAATTGAGCCAAACCAAAGCGCAGCATTTGGAGCAAAGCCAAGCTCACGCACAGGAGCGGTTACATACGTTGCAAGAAGAGCAGATGCTATTACAAGAGCCGTTGGCTGAAATCGATGAACAAATCGTATCGCTGTTGGCAACCCATGAAGCGCAGCAGCAATTATTAACCGAGTTACAAGCCGGACAGAGCAAAGCAAAAGAACAATTACACAATAAACAAGTGAGCTTGAAAAACGCGCAGTCTGAAGTTCAGCAACTTAATAATAAACTTCAACAGCTTAAATTCGACGAGCAAGGCTTGATGATCAAAGCTCAGGGTGCTTTGGAACCTTTACAAGAGTTACAGCAAAATCTTAAAGCCGTGTTAGAACAGCTTCCTGATGAAGCGGAGCAAGCAAAACATCAATCGCAGTTGAATAAAGTAAGCCAAAGCTTAGTTGAGCTTGGTGCTGTTAACCTGGCGGCCATAGAAGAGTTTGAGCAAGCAAAAGAGCGCAAAGATTATTTAGATGCGCAATTAGATGACTTAACCGCAGCGCTGGCCACCTTGGAAGGGGCAATCAAAAAAATAGATAAGGAAACCAAAACGCGCTTTAAAACAACATTTGATCAGGTAAATGAAGACTTAGCAGAGCTGTTTCCTAAAGTGTTTGGTGGTGGAAGTGCGTACCTAGAACTAACCAGTGATGACTTACTTGAAAGTGGTGTGACCATCATGGCAAGGCCTCCGGGCAAGAAAAACTCCACAATTCATTTGTTAAGTGGTGGAGAAAAAGCGCTGACCGCATTATCATTGGTGTTTTCTATATTTAGACTTAATCCGGCACCATTTTGTATGCTCGATGAGGTTGATGCGCCGTTAGACGATGCCAATGTCGGTAGATTTTGCCGTTTGGTAGAAGAAATGTCACAAACGGTGCAATTTATTTATATCAGTCATAACAAGATAGCGATGGAAATGGCTGGACGATTGACGGGGGTAACGATGGCGGAACCAGGAGTTTCGCGTATGGTTGCCGTTGATATTGAACAAGCAGTGCAAATGGCACAAGCGTAATAATAAAAAAGGTGAGTGATGGCCACAGAATTGAGATGGGCGTTAATTGTGATCAGCGCATTAGTGATTGGTGGGTTGTTGATCCATGGATTATGGTCGGTGCGCAAAAAAGGCACTGATGAGCAGCCAGCTGGCACACAGTCAGACAGTAAGCCTGAACCTAGTGAAGCTGCACCTGCCACCCGCTCAACCATAGACGACGAGCCAGAAATTGGTGAGTTAAGTTTTGCGGCGACCGATGATGAGCCTCAGGTATCTGCTGAAGCGCCATCGCATAGCGACAAAGGCACTGAGGAAGAGGTTGTATCAGATGAGTCAAAATCAGCGCCACAGCCAGAAGATTTTATTATTTTACACATTGAGATGCCTGAAGGTTTGAGTATGGCAGGATCTCGATTATTACCTTCGGTGTTAAGTCTTGGTTTTAAATACTCAGAAGAAGGCTTCTTTAATCGCCACGTAGAGCCGTCAGGTAATGGCCCAGTATTATTTAGATTAGTCAACATGTTCAATCCAGGTACATTCGATATTGATAACATGGAGCAATTTAGTACAGCTGGCGTAAGCCTATTTATGACCTTGCCTTGCGAAGGTGATGATGGCTTAGCGGCGTTTAACATGCTACATGGTGCGGCGAAAAAGCTGGCGGATGAGTTTGGTGCTACGGTACTTGATAGCCAGCGAGAACCACTTTCCGTGAACACGGTACGTGCGTATGTTGAAAAAGTGAGAGAATATGCCTAAGCGGCTTTGAGGCTAGCTTAGTATTAATTTTAAGCCATGAACTTTAAATCAAAGTTCATGGCTTTTGTGTTTTAGAGGTTTCAATGTCAGAGCAAATTAACGAGCAGATCTTAGGGTTAAGAGCGCAGCTAGAAGAACATAACTATCAATATTATGTGTTAGATAACCCTAGCATTCCTGATGCAGAGTATGACCGTTTAATGCGAGAGCTGATAGCGCTTGAATCAGAGTATCCGGAGTTTTTGAGCCCAGATTCCCCATCGCAAAAAGTGGGCGGACAAGCGCTTGGCAAATTTGAGCAAGTGACGCACCAAGTGCCGATGTTGTCATTGGATAACGCGTTTGATGAAGCGGAGTTCACGGCGTTCAATCGCCGTATTAAAGAGCGATTACTAGAATCTCAAGAATTGACATTTTGTTGTGAGCCAAAGTTGGATGGTTTAGCGGTGTCGATTTTGTATCGTGATGGCGTATTAGTGCAAGCTGCAACGCGCGGTGATGGCCAGATTGGCGAGAACATTACCGAGAATGTGAAAACCATTCGCAATATTCCGCTGCGCCTGCGCGGCGATGATATTCCACAAGAACTGGAAGTGCGCGGTGAAGTATTCATGGACAGCGCTGGATTTGCACGCCTAAACGAAACTGCTGCGGCAAAAGGAGAAAAAACTTTTGCCAACCCAAGAAACGCGGCAGCGGGCAGTTTGCGTCAGCTTGACTCTAAAATTACCGCAAAACGTCCGTTGATGTTTTATGCCTACTCACTAGGTGTGGTGCAAGGGGCTGAGCTGCCTGAAGAGCACTTTGCACAACTGAAAAAGCTCACCGATTGGGGTTTTCCAATGTGCCCTGAGACTCGCTTGGTGAGTGGTACTCAAGATGTACTTGCATATTATCAAGATATTCTAAACCGCCGCGCTGAACTTGCCTATGAAATTGATGGGGTAGTTATTAAGGTCAATGACAAGACTAAGCAAGAACAACTAGGTTTTGTTGCCAGAGCGCCTCGCTGGGCAATTGCGTTTAAGTTTCCAGCGCAAGAAGAAATTACTCAGTTGCTAGATGTAGAATTTCAAGTTGGTAGAACGGGCGCTATTACGCCGGTGGCACGCTTGGAGCCGGTATTTGTAGGCGGGGTGACGGTGTCGAATGCTACTTTGCATAATCGCGATGAAATCGAACGCCTTGGTGTAAAAATTGGTGATACCGTCATAGTGCGCCGTGCGGGGGATGTGATCCCACAGGTGACACAAGTGGTGTTAGAGCGCAGACCTGACGATGCGAAAGAGATTGAATTTCCAAGCTCGTGCCCTGTGTGTGAGTCGCATGTGGAACGGGTGGAAGGGGAAGCTGTCACTCGATGTACAGGCGGTTTAGTGTGTCAGGCGCAGCGCAAACAAGCCATTAAGCACTTTGCCTCTCGTAAAGCGCTTGATGTAGATGGTCTAGGGGACAAGATTGTTGAACAACTCGTTGACCGTGAGTTAGTACATACTCCTGCTGATCTGTTTATTTTAAAACAAGGTCATTTCGAATCACTTGAGCGTATGGGGCCTAAATCGGCTAAAAATTTAGTCGAAGCACTTGAAGCTGCAAAAGCAACCACCTTAGCAAAGTTTTTGTATGCATTGGGTATTCGTGAAGTGGGTGAGGCAACGGCACAAAACTTGGCGAATCATTTTATGACGCTCGACAATGTGATGGCAGCATCCGTCGATGCATTACAGGAAGTGAGTGATGTTGGTGTGGTCGTTGCCAAGCATTTACATGCATTTTTTGCCGAGCCGCATAATAAAGAAGTGGTGAATGCATTACTTGAAGTGGGTTTAAACTGGCCACAAATTGAGAAAAAATCAGAGCAACAACAGCCTCTAGCGGGTTTGACTTATGTGTTGACGGGTACTTTGAGTCAGCTGAATCGCAATGATGCCAAAGCAAGATTACAAGCACTAGGTGCGAAAGTCTCTGGCAGTGTATCAAAGAACACCCATGCACTGGTTGCTGGCGAGAAAGCGGGCTCTAAGCTTACAAAAGCACAAGAGCTGGGCGTTGATGTGCTCGATGAAGAGGCATTAATTGCGCTACTTGCAGAGCATGAGTGATTTTTTCAACCGTAAGTGAGGCTTACTCGCCTCACTTACGGTTATTTTATATACGAGGGTACAGTGGTAAATCCGCACATTTTTTTTGCTGTTCATGTTGCCAACAGATATTAACGGATGCTTGCTCGCTGCTTAGCAGGGAGCGCAACGCATCAAAGTTATTTGCCGTAAAGGCTTGCTTGTTAATATGGGTAATAATACTCCCTTCACTTAATTGCAGATTCTTAGCATGAGAATCGCTTGCGATTTGTTTTACTATGCCACCTTGGATGTGTGGCTCAAGCACTACACCACTGCGGTCGAGTAGTGAGTGTGTATTAAATAATTTGTTTTTGCGAACAGCGACAAAACTTTGTTGATAATTGAAGTGTATATCAAAGTTTTTTAATAGTGCGCTGCCTATTAAACCAATGCCTTGTTCATCTTCTAACTTGGGTAAGTTGTGTGCAGTGACTTGTGTAAAACGCTCACCAAACAAATCAAATAGCTTTATTCGACTGGTTTCAATTTGTTGAACACCATCAAAGTTCTCAAAATGACTTTGAAACGTCTTGGCGGGAAAATTAAACCCCTGAGCAAGGTGCTCGTTTAAATATATGTAATCAGGTGCGCCGGTGTCTATAGCGAACTGATAAGTGGCGCTTTTACTGTCTTGATCACTCAAATTCGCTTTTAAATATGGGATCCTGCCGTGTAAGACGATAGGGTAGAGTTGCCAATCTTTTGTACTAACTTGTGTGTCGGAGGCCGGATTTGAAAAGACGATGAGTTGATCTGCATAGTGTATTGTAATGTTGAAGTGGTTAAACAAGTCGTAACCAATCGCACCGTCAAAATAGGCGCTATCAAAATCACTGAATAGTGGGTTTTGTGATATGGGCACATGTACGACAGTGAGATCAGATAAAGTGATACTACCTAGTTCTATTCGCGTGTTATTAACGATGTTAACTTGCTTGCTATTCAACTCGACTTGGCCCTCAATTGCCAAAGGGATAGCCTGCGTTCTAGCGGTTTCAAATAAAACAGTTGCAGATGCCGCTGAATCGAGGGCAAATCGCAATGGCTTACTGTTGTTGAGACTCAGTTCAATCATGATGTGCCCATCATACCAAGCAAATGGGAGCGAAAACTCGTCACTCGGGCCTTGCCATTGCTGCGAAGCAAGCACATTCCCACTTTGTAAGTTGAGTAGGCCTTTTGCTTGACAGGCGCTCAGCAGCACAAGGAGTAATATCAAAAAGATGAATTTAATTTTAATGAGTCTTATCGTTTCCCACATAGCTGTCTCCAACGCTTTTTCGGTTATAGTAGCAATTCATGATCTGAATTTATTGAACGATATTGCGCAAAAGTATCAATGGTCAGGGGTGAGGTGTTAGCGAGTTTGAAAAGTGTGTCAGACAGAGGTTTGAATATGATGAGTGGGTCAAGTTGGGTAAAACGCACGAGCGATGGCACAGGTCGTATGGAAGAGTGTCTATATGATTTTGCCTATGAGCCCCATAAACATGCTGCTTATGCCTTCGCTATCACGACGCAGGGAGTTCAGCGCTTTCATTACCGAGGAGCCCAAAGGTATGCACTACCAGAACAGGTGGTTATATTGCACCCAGATGAAATGCACGATGGGAAAACCTTGCCTGGGGCACATTTCGCTTATCGAGGCATGCTCATTGACCCACTTCAAGTGCAGGATATTTTACAAGGCACGAGCTTACCTTTCTTTGACACGGGCGTGACGTCAGACTCAAACTTGGTTGCTACTGCGCAAGCGATGTTTACTGAGCTAGACCAACCACTAGAAATATTAGCTTATCAAGAGCTTATTTTTAGCTTTGCAACACAGTTACAATGTCTGGTAGGCAAGAGAACATCACACACACATGAAAACTACGCTGCAATTGCCCGAGTCAGAGAGTATTTAGACGATTTGGCTTTGAGCAGCATGGCTGGACAAACACAGGTATCACTAGATCTGCTTGCACACATTGCAAACTACAGTAAATGGCAAGTTACTCGCGATTTTAGATCATTGTACGGCACGACACCCTATCATTACTTTTTGTTAAAAAAACTGTTTAAAGCCAGAGCGCTTATTGAGCGAGGTCATACGGTATCACATGTTTCTCAAGAGTGCGGCTTTTCGGATCAAAGCCATTTAAATCGACAATTTAAAAAATGTTTTGGGATAACGCCAAAAAAATGGTACAAAAAGATGGTGTAAATTTGTACTCCGTTGATTAACTCGGTGACATTTGGAGTGACCATATGAACAACAAAAATAATAGAGGGCTTGGGATAGCCATAGGTGTGGGACTAGGAGCGGTGTTTGGCGAAGCCGTATTTGGCAATGTCGGCGTGGGTATTGCATTGGGGGCCGCGCTTGGTATTGCTTACTCTTCACAGAATCAGTGTTGTAAAAGAGAGAGTAACAGCTCAAACAAACGTTAAAGCTGTACTCAATGTCACATGTTGAGTTGGAAAAAACCTTTAAATGCCCTGATATCTTAGATCTGGATTAAATGATTGGCTTGCTCAATATGCGTTTGTTGATGAGATATCATTAGCACTGTTTTACTTTTCAATAAGTTATTAAGTGCCTGTTCAATACTGGCTTTGTTCTCTTGGTCTAGGGCACTGGTAAACTCATCTAAAATAACAAACTCTGGATTTTTCAGTAACGCTCGAGCGATTGCCAGTCGCTGTTTTTGCCCACCAGATAGTAAACTACCTCTGTCGCCTATTTGTGTGCCATACCCATGTGGTAATTGCATGATAAAGTCATGGGCATTCGCCTGTTTGCAGGCATTTATGATGCTTTCCATTTGCGCGTCATCAGGCTCTCCGAGCGCTTCAGGAAGTAAATTATCAATGATAGATAAAGACATGAAGAGCGGCTCTTGCTCAACATAGGCGATATTTTGCCTAAAACTGACCATATTGTTTGCATTTAAGACTTGGTCGCCAATGCTTATTTGACCGCTTGTTGGTGTGTAGAAGCCGAGTAAGAGTTTTGCGACGGTTGATTTTCCGCAGCCCGACGGGCCTGCAATAACGTTTTTTTCCCCTTTTTTTATTTTAAAAGTGAGCGCGTTTAGTACATTCTTATCTTGGCTTGTCGGATAAGCAAAGGATACATTATCAAACAGTATATCATCCATCTGTGCAGGCGTGTTTTGTTGCAAAACTGGTTCTACTTCGGCTGTTTGTTGAAGCGACAATAGGTATTTCGTTGCCCCCATCGACTGCTTCCAATTAGCCCAAAAGCCGGACAAAGTATTTAAGCTGGTGAATGCCATACCCAAATAAAGTACAAAAGAGGTAAGCTCTCCCACGCTTAACTTGCCTTGTTGGATTAAATGGCTACCTAATATAAGCATGATGATTAAACAGCTATAAATGAGCAAATTGAAAAAACCTTGAAATCCAGCAATTGCGGTAATTGTTTTATTAGCATACTGGGTATATTGCTGACACGCTTTGATATAGCGCTGCTGGCTAGAGGTAAACCAATTGTATAGTTTGATAAGGGTATGACAGTTGAGGTTATCAAACGCGACTTTATTTGTGGTAGCCAATGTTGTTTGCTCTTGTTCAGCAAGTCTCTCAATCTTTTTCGTGAGTAACTTGGTTGCGAGAAAAAAAGCAGGGATCAGTAGCAATAACGACAATGCAAGCACATACGAAATACTTATCATCATGATGATACAGCCGCAACTAATCACCACTGAGCGAAGGAATAAGGCTGCATCAGTGGTTAGTACATCTTTTAGCATTTGCGTATCGGCATTTATACGACTAGTTAACTCTGCCGCATTAATTTCGTCATAATAGCTGGATGGTTTGTTTAGCAAAGTATGATGTATGGTGCATCGCAAACGAGTAATGACCTTAATGCCTAAACTTTCAAATAAATAAAATCGCACAGCGCTCAATAGCGCAAATACCACAACAAATATAAATACGTAGAGGTGAAAGGTTGAAAGTAGTTCGCTAGGAGCTTGTCCATCAATGTAATAGTTGGCGATTTGAGGAAGTGCAAGTTGGGCAATAGCGGTTACCAGCATACTTAGTAGCGCGAGCGCTAAATGGCCCTTGAAGGGGGTGAGGAGAGATAAACGTTGTTTGTCTTCAAAGCTGATCATGCGGCTTCCTCGAAAACTTGTGATGTAAAGTACTGCCAACTTTGATCGCCAATCATGCCTTGGCCTTCCACTTGATCCTCGTCATTAATAAATAGATAGGTCGGGGATGCTTCTTTTGGATTCAGTTGTAGGTATTCGCTGTGGCCTAATAACCAAACCTGATTGTGTAGTTGGGTTGTTTGGAAAAATGCTTCAATATTCTGCATCCTGTCGTGAAGCACAATGTAAAGCGAAATACCATGTTGTAATGCGGCTTTGTTTAACTTATCGAGCATGTTTAGCTTACTTTTGCATTTAGGGCAATTTGTGGCTAAAAAAATGTATACTTTTTCTTCTTTTTTATTTAAAGGCTGGTCAGTTTTTGAGACAAGGTTGTGAGCCGTTAAATTTGGAATAGACTCGATTGGAAGCATACCTTGCTCCATTTCTTGACGAGACTTGACCATCTTTTTAATTATTAAAATGTTTAATAAAATGCTTGTTGCAACAAGACTGGATAAAATTAGTATTATAGTTATTATATTATTTTCAATCATTTTATTGGGCTTTTATAAAGTAAGTAATTTGTTTTGAGTTAATGATTATTAAAAATGCTGAGTAGGATAGAAATGTGATAATAACCAGGGATAAATCAAATTGATTTTTTTTGGGATAGAGGTATATCACATAGCTACATATAAATAGTAATGTGTTTCTTACCAGTTCATGCCAGCCAAGGAGACTTTCTTCACCAAAACACCCGCATCGGATCTCTTTTTTAGCTACCAAAGCGTAGAGAGGTAATGCACAAAATAAAGCGGTAATGGTAAGTGTAGTGAGTTGCAGCCATATTTGCTCGGGCATCATTAGTAAGCTGATGCCCAATGCCAGTTCACTTGTTATGATGAGGGCTGCAGCAGGTTGAGATAGCTGCACTGGTAGCTTGAAAGAAAGCTCCAATGTTGAGTAGAAAGTGCCAAACTCAAACAGCTTTTTAAGTGGTGCATAAACGAAAGTTAGAACGAGTATCATTAAACAAAATGTGCTAAGAAGTGCCATGGGGTTTTTACTCCTGTATTGCCCATTGTGGATTAAGCCCCGACATATCTTTCCAGCGCGTACTTATCCGTTGTTCTGCCAAAATAATGGCATCACACCAACTTTCTTCAAGCGATACTCTATTTCCAGCACCGATATGGCTATGACATATTTGCCCAACTTCTAATGCGGCTGGGTTGAGATTATCTTGCTGTGCGAAAGGTAGCCCTAAGTCACGGAGTTGTTGCCCAGTTAGCGCATATTCATGGCTATATTGTCCAAACATTAAATGCTGGATAATCGCAGCCTCATTGCCTTCATAATGATGAGATGATAAATGCAAGTGCTCATGTGCAATTGCTTCTACCTCACGTACCGTTCTATAAAATGAAGTTAAGGTGGGAGGGAAAATATGTTCACATAGCATGCCTAACATATTGCTCTGGTCCGATGCGTCACAGTTAAACCAATCTTGGGCCATTGTACTGAATAGCTTCACATCAGCACTTGACAGGGAGCTTGACTCATCTCCCGTACCGCCATGCAAGTAAGGATCGAAAGCAGAAAAAACGCTTATTGGTGTGTAATATATCTTATCTGCCGATAGCGCCAAAAGTGTACCTGAAGACTGGCAGTAGTAAGGGCAGAGCACAGTTAAGTGTTGGCAAAAATCTCTCAGCAATAATGCAATTCTACGTGCAGCATCTACGTCTCCACCACGTGTGAAAAGTACGACTAATAATCTATCAACTCGTCCAATTTTTGTTAAATGTTGATAGAGTTCTGGCAGTAGTGCCATATCAAGGTGCGAAGCTGCTAGGGTGATTGTGGCATGCGCTTCACAATGATTTGTTATGCTTGAAAAGTGCTGTATTTTGAGCTTACTTAACTGGTCATGTAGGTATTCTTTTTGATGATTGTCTATACAGTTTTTCATTGGCATGCCTTGTGAAGTTCGTTTGCTAAAGTGTTTAGTAGGCCCAATTCAGGCACTTTTTCTTCAACAAACATAAACTGGCCATTTGGGTTGTTTTCCAAAAATACATAGTCGCCGTGCGGAGTAACGATAAAGTCCAAGGCGGAGTAGTTTAAGTTATAACTAGCTACAAACATCGAACATGCTTGCTCTATATGCTTGGGTAAGATGTATTGCGTCATGGGGACGTTCACGTTCAAGTTTCGACAGTCAACTTGAGTTTCCGGATGTACTTGCGAATCTAATTTCGCGGCAAAAACTTGTCCATTAATCACTGTTACTCTTAGCTCATAAGCTTTTTCGATATAGGCTTGAAACATATTAGGGGTTAAAGCTAAAGCGTTGGTATCTTCAAGCATACCTTCATCGACTAATGTTGTAGCGATACCTTGTTCGTCACCGCTGGAGTGACTGATCACATCACTTGACATCGCTTTATAAACGACTTTTTGATGCTCGATATAAAATGCCCTGATCTCATTTGGATCTTGACTAATGATTGTATTAGGAATCGTAAAACCAAAGTTTGAAGCTCTTTGTAACTGCTCTCCCTTCCACATTGATGCACGTAAATTTCTAGGGTGACTTACCCAAAAGCAGGAGAGTCCATAAATGGCACCAAATAATGCATGTTCAGTCTCTTTATCTGAAAAGGCTTTAAATCCTTCTTCCATATCAGAGTTGATATAAGCGAAAGGTGCAGGCTTTCTAAGCCAAACAGCACCAATATTATCGAAGTTTAAATGTTTATTTATCTCAATGCTTTTTAAGTGAGTTTGACATTTTCCATCTATAAACTTTTGGCTAAACTCATAATCTTTAGGGAATTTATCTAAATTAAGGATAAAATAAGGTGTTTTATTTTCTTCAAAAATGGGAACGGATTTGTGAACATGATAATCTTCACTATGACTAACGATAAGTAACTCTTTCATTAAGTCTTCCTTGATTTTAATCGAGAAAACACAGGGTTTTTTATTGTAAGTGGTTTTCTATGCTTTTGTTGTTTTTCTTTTATCTATTGTTGGTAAAGCGGCCTGCAGACCGCTTATTTATAGCATGTTTTTATTAACACATAATGCCCGAGTCGCTGCCCCAACGTGAGTGACCATAGGCCCAAGGCCCTGAGCATCCTGCAGTTGCAGCTTTATCATTTGCTTGCCATTTTTTATTGTTTTTTACTGCGTTTTTGTTTGCTGAGGTAAATGCGAAAGGTTTAACGTTTTTCATATTTATATCCTTTTTGAATTTTTATTTGACCATGTTTTTTAAAATAAATTATGTTTTTTATATAGGTCAATGTGGTTTGTAATCCTATTTTATTAAGTATTTTTCTGCTCACACTTTAAATTTTATTATTCTAAGTTAAAGTTTAGCTAACACTTTGATGTTTGTTATTTTATTTATAGAAGGTTTTGTTTCTTATGTTAGCAAAATATACAGGTGTCAGCGCCCCAGCGAGAGTTTGCACGCGCCCAAGGGCCAGAACAACCAGCTGTCGCAACAGAGTTTTTTACTTTCCATTTTTGGCTGTTTTTTACGACGTTTTTATTTACTGAGGTAAGTGCAAAAGGTTTTGCATTTTTCATAATCACATCCTTTTTGATTTTTCGATTAATAACTTCTTATTTAATAAGAGGTATGAAGTTCTTTTGATAGATAATAGCGGCCATTCGACCGCTGTTTTTTAGAGGTGAAAAAAATTAGCACCAAATTCCATTGTCACTACCCCAGCGAGAACTGCCACGCGCCCAAGGGCCAGAACAGCCAGCGGTTGCAGCTTTATCGTTTGCTTGCCATTTTTTGTTATTTTTTACTGTGTTTTTATCTGCTGACGCAAATGCGAAAGGTTTTACATTTTTCATAATCATATCCTATTGAATTATTTGTTTTGACCGTGTGGTCATGTTTTACACTATATTTAAATTTTATTTTGGTCAAGTTAGGTTTTTATACTGAATTGTTTTTATTTTTATGCTCTTTATTTCTAATTGTGATATGCAATGCTGGATTGCTTAATTGATCTAAGCTATATATTTTTATGCAATTATTTTGGCCGTCATTATCAGTCAGTTTTCACAGGTTTTGCATTCATTAACAGGTTCAGATTCAAGTTATTGATCCTAAGGTGGAAGGAGCGTACATTAGTGCACTATATGAAGTACGTGTCTTGGTGACTAAGCCGAGTCATCAGTGGAGAGGTTTATGCAGCGGTTTGGTCCTGAATATTGGGATAAATATGGTGTTTACAAAACCCCAATTGGGTTTAATTTAACAATATTAGTGTTACTGAGAGCCTATTTACTTTGGATATTTTCTGCGGTAACCAGGCGCCCTGATTTAGATTTGTTATCGATGTTCTTCCCGTCAAAAAGTCATTTTTTTGTTGCACTGGGTATTGGTGCCGTCGCATTGCTTCCAACTATTCTTTTTTCGCTACGTAGGCCGACGAGTTCACCAAAACTTGCAAAGTATTGGCGTTTTATGCGTTGGCCTTTGTTATTGACGGCAATTGCTGATCTAACTTGGTTGAGTTTACAAGCGGCAAACAGTCACTATCAGTTTTCTAGTTGCATTGCGGTGCAAATGGTGATGCTACTTTGGGTTATTCTATACTTAATAAAAAGTAAGTATCTAGGCTACTTTTTTAACGATTGGCCTGAACCTGACAGTGCTAGTAAATCTTGATATTTAGAATTTGATTGAAAAGGAACGGATATGCTTACGTGGCAGAACATTTTAGACTTTGCAAACAAGGGAAATCTCGAAGCTGCCTTTAAAGTCGAAAAAACGGCTGAGCAGTGGAGAGCACTGCTCAGTGACGAGGTTTACTACATAACCCGTAATAAAGGAACAGAGAGACCGTTTAGTAATGCCAGTTGCAGTGTGTTCGAGCCTGGGGAATATCGATGTGCTTGTTGTGAGCAAGTACTTTTCGATGGAGATGAAAAGTTTGAAAGTGGTTCTGGGTGGCCCTCTTTTACACAACCTGCTAAGCCCAATGCAATTGCCTATGTTTCAGATAGTAGCCATGGGATGGAGCGAATTGAAATAGTGTGCAATGTGTGTGATGCGCACTTGGGCCATGTTTTTCCAGATGGGCCACCGCCAAGCGGGCTTCGCTATTGTGTAAATGCATTATCAATGGTGAAAGCTTAGTTATCCGCAGCAGAGGTTAGTTAACGGAAAGACCTAATTCTTGCATATGAGCAAGAATTTTTGCGAAACGCTTATGTTGTTCGGCATCAAGTGGCAGGTTGCTGAGCGTGTCATAGCACTTTCTAGCCAGAGCTGAGTTAAATGTTTGACCACTTTTTCCTGCATGATCGAGCATGCATTGTAATAAATTAAGTGCAATACTTGGGTTTTTTGGCATGATCCTGAACGCTTGAGTAAAAGCTTCAACCGCGACGTCAAGTTGACCTCTTTTATACTGGTTTACAGCGTGATTATTAAGCTCTTTAGGGCCCATCGTAATATCGCGACGCTCGCTTTGTTGTTGCTCAATATATCTCACCGTCATGGGATCGCTCACCTTATCATGACTTTTGCAATGATCAATTATCTGACCAAAGAGGTTTTGAGCTTTACTGTGAAAGCCAAGTTCATGCAAGGCTTTTGCTTTGTCGAGTGAAGCGTCAATGGAACGTATTGTTGGCTCGTCATCAAGTTGTTCGATGAGCTTTTTGGCTTTTTTACTTTCATCTTTTAAATAGTGTATGCGCGCATTTAACACATCGATTTGTGCTTGATTATCGGCATCTGGAAATTGCTTTTTTAAGTCTCCCAAATATTTCTGAGACTGCTTAGTTATTTTATGTATTTGCTCGCTCTGATCGGTGGCAAGCGCAAAATCGATACCAGCACGGACAGCATTAAGGTATACGTCAGGCCCGTCATGTATTGAGTTTTTGGCGTATAAAGCAATTTCTTTCATCGCATTGTAGCTGACTTCGTAATCATGGTTTAAAGAGGCGATACGGCCAAGTGATTTTTGCCTATCGAGATTACGAGGTGCAATATCGGATGCTTCTTTCAAGGCTTTTTGAGCTTGCTCAAGGCGATTTAGTTTAATCTCAAGCCTACTTAACAAATCTAGGGCGATTAGGCGAGTTTCTGGTTGCTCCAGCATTTCCGCCAGCATGTTTTGGGCTAGCGTATCTTCGTTATTCATTATCAGTGCTTCTACTAGCCCAATTTTGGCCCAAGTAAATTTTTGTAACTCTAAAACGGAGCGATAGAAATGTTTAGCATCGACCGCCTTTTTTAAACGCAAAAGTATTTCGCCTTTTAATTTAAGTAGAATGGGGCTGTAGGCATGATCTTGCTTATCTAGGTCTTCATCTATCGACTTGAGTGCTTTGGAATCATTACCGTCATCTATAAGCGCATAAATATTTTTAAGCGCACGTTTTCTCTTTAGCACTCGTTCAATGCGAGTCTTTAGCTCTTTGATTGAGAATGGCTTAACCAACAACTCGTCAGGGTTTAGTTCAATAATACTATGTACAATCGAGGGGCTAGTTTCTGCAGAAACAAAAATAAATGCGGTGCTCTTTTTAATGAGTTTTTTGTGCTTAAGCTCCTCGTATAACTGATAGCCATCCTGTCCATTGGTCAGATCAAAAGAACAGATAATGAGTTCAAAGTTGTTGAGCTTACACAGATCCTTCGCCACCAAGCTATTTTCGGCAAATTGCATATCTCGAAAACTGAGCTGTTCCAAAGATCGCTTCATATAACTCATAGCGAGCGCTTGCTCTTCAATAATCAGGATCTTTGAATTTGAGAAGGGTTGTATTGCCACGTATTAGAGTATCTTTTGACTACAAACTTGTTTTCAAGTCTAGACGGTAATTGCTGTTTTTAAAATGTTTTCTGAGTGTACGTTAGTTTGTTCAACACTATTTTTGTAAAATAGATAGCTAATTCTTTTATATTAAATTAAGTTGCAACTGGCTGATACAACTACACATAAAGTAGCAGTTATATTTTCTGGCGAATTTCTAGCTTTATGGATAATTAGTTTGAAAGCGATTCGATGAGAGACTTAGAAAAGAGAGTGGCAAAATTTATATGTGGTGGGTGATACTGGACTTGAACCAGTGACCCTCGCCTTGTAAGGGCGATGCTCTCCCAACTGAGCTAATCACCCACATATAAACAGATTTTTATGATTACATAGTAAGTCATACTGGACTTGGTCAGTTAGCTTCGCCTTTATCTAAAGAAGGTGGCGATGCTCTCTACTAAGCAATATTTGATTACATGGTGGGTCGTACTGGACTTGGCCAGTTAGCTTCGCCTTTGTCTAAAGAGGGCGGCGATGCTCTCCACTAAGTAATATTTGATTACATGGTGGGTCGTACTGGACTTGAACCAGTGACCCTCGCCTTGTAAGGGCGATGCTCTCCCAACTGAGCTAACGACCCCAAGTAATCAATTCTTTGCGTTACCAAATTAATGGTGGGTCGTACTGGACTTGAACCAGTGACCCTCGCCTTGTAAGGGCGATGCTCTCCCAACTGAGCTAACGACCCGCAAAGTGTATCTAAATGGTGGGTCGTACTGGACTTGAACCAGTGACCCTCGCCTTGTAAGGGCGATGCTCTCCCAACTGAGCTAACGACCCATTTAGATATTGCACTTTCTAAAAGAAAGTGGTGGGTGATACTGGACTTGAACCAGTGACCCTCGCCTTGTAAGGGCGATGCTCTCCCAACTGAGCTAATCACCCTAAACTGTGTTCTACATGGTGGGTCGTACTGGACTTGAACCAGTGACCCTCGCCTTGTAAGGGCGATGCTCTCCCAACTGAGCTAACGACCCATATAGAACTTTAGATAATGGTGGGTCGTACTGGACTTGAACCAGTGACCCTCGCCTTGTAAGGGCGATGCTCTCCCAACTGAGCTAACGACCCATATCTAAATTTTTCAACGACATTGCTGCGTCGTTGTGGAGCGCTATTATAGGGAGACTTGAAAGAGTGTCAATACTTGAAGTTACAAATTTAGTTTAGGTGCGGTTTTTATCACCAAATGATGAAGGCTCTTCATTATATACCTAAATAAAAATTGCCTGCTAAAAGTTCTTGAATGATAAAAATATAAGAGAAATATTGTACTTTCACCTTTATGTACTTCCATAATTGATCACTCTTTATAATATGAATTTGGCCTTACTCCCATGGGGGTGGGGGAGGGAGCGTCGCAGTATTATTAGAAAAAAGCATCAAGTTAAGGTAATAAAGTTCTCCCTGAACGGAGGAATCAAGTCGGTAGTAATGGTAGAGGGCATGGAGCAGCAGTTATCGGTTGGACGAAAGACACGGCTCTGATAATAGGCTCAACAAAGGGTGTTCTTTTTTTGAGCGAAAACAAGGGTTTTTATTGTTTACAAGCATCAGTTTGGCTATATTGTCGCCTAATTGATGTTTTTTAAAACGCCTGACAAAAAGTTAGTGAAAAATTGTTGACTTTGTTTGTGCGCCTGCATAGAATGCGCCCCGCACTCAGCGATACGGTTAAACAGTTTTGTTTGCTAAGTTCGTTAAGGAATGGGGCTATAGCTCAGCTGGGAGAGCGCTTCGCTGGCAGCGAAGAGGTCTGCGGTTCGATCCCGCATAGCTCCACCATTTCTAAGTGCAATGTCCTAGAACACATTTTAGTGTCCCCTTCGTCTAGAGGCCTAGGACACCGCCCTTTCACGGCGGTAACAGGGGTTCGAATCCCCTAGGGGACGCCACTTAATAATTTAAGTGATGTTTTTTACAAGCTCTCGAGTAACTTGTAGAATTAAAGCTCATATGGTGCGAGTTAAAATAGCCAGTCCTAGTGACACATACTGTGTCCCCTTCGTCTAGAGGCCTAGGACACCGCCCTTTCACGGCGGTAACAGGGGTTCGAATCCCCTAGGGGACGCCACTTTACTTTGGTAAA
>NZ_JBSVEM010000018.1:0-119675 GCF_056312285.1 Pseudoalteromonas sp. ABE4_541 | reverse complement strand
CGAATTGACTATGAAGTCACTCAGTTACATTTGAGACTCTAAATTTGTTTGCATCCTCTAGCAATGCTAGATTTTGCTGTTAGAACTCAACATGTACGAGTGCCCACACAGATGATTGCTTCATATTTTTAAAGAACGTTTCGAAACTGCTTGTTGTTTCGAGGGATGTACATTCTAAGCATTCCCGATTTTTTGTCAACACTTAATTTGAAGTTTTCTTGGTAAGAAGTTTCAAGTTTAAGTTTTACTTGACCTTGACTCGTTTCGTTTTCGCTTTAGTGCGTAGCGCTCCGTGTCAGTGGGGTCGCATTATAGGGCGTTCCTTTTTTTGATCAAGCGTTTTTTAAAGAAAATTAAGAAAAACACACCGTTCGGTCAAAAACAAGGCAAAGAGGCTTGTTTTTGGTTATTTTTTGATTGTATTACATTCGAAAAATAACATTCTCCATAGTAATTGCTCTAAAACTTTCATCGGACTGCATGCTCTTATTACTTTAAAGTGTGATATTTGCGATAGGCTTTTCTCACTTTAAGTGATCTTGTGCTTTGCTAGTTACATACTAGGCTTAGAGATGCATTCACCATCAGGATATGTAGAAATGGAGTTAAATAGCATTCACTCATTTTTTCATCAGGCCTATATGCCGCGTGGGCATTGCTATTTATGGCAACCGCATTTGCTTTTGACCAACGTTATATCTGATCTTTTGATAGCCACAGCTTACTTCTCTATTCCTATCGCTATCATCATTTTCAAAAAGAAACGAACTGATATTGGAAATCATTGGCTATTTGTACTTTTTTCTAGTTTTATCACTTTATGTGGTATTACTCACTTAATCGGGATTTATACAGTATGGCATGGAGCCTACGGAATTCATGGAATTTCAAAAGCCTTAACCGCTATCGTATCTATAGTCACAGCACTCTATCTTTTTCGCTTAATACCGAATGCCATAGCAATACCCACACCAAGCCAGTTTTTTGGTGTCAAAGATAAACTAAGCAAATTGACAACAGAACAAGAGCAACTGAAATTGCTGCTAGAGCAGCAAAAAGCATCAGAATTTATCCTTGAGAATATGCCAGTGAGTATGCTGCTATTAGATAAGTCGCATAAAATTATGAAGTGTAATAAACACTTTTTAAAAGAGCTTAACTATAAGGATGCGAGTGCCATATTAAGCACTGACTTGTCTCAACATATGCAATTCGACGATCCTCTTTGTGACCTTAATACGCTTATTCAAGGAGCTCGACGCAACCATAAAAAAGCAGAAGCACAGTTATGTCATGTGATTTCTCGCGATGGAAATTCTATTCCTATGGATATCAGGCTACTAAAGAGCTCTTTAGAGCAAGAAGAGTTAATTCTCATCGTCTTCAACAACCTTTCTTCATATAAAAAGCTAGAACGACAGCTTGATGACTCTCACGACAGAATTGAACGAGCAGTAAAAGCCACAGAAGACGGCGTTTGGGAATGGGATATAAAAAATGATTCTGTCACCTATTCATCCACATTGATGAAGATGATTGGTAAAGAGCATTTAAAGAGTCCGACTTATTTAGATTGGTATGAACATATTCACCCTGATTATCGATCTAAGGTTGAAGAAGCAATTAAAAAGCATTTTGAAACAAAACAACGACTGCAAGTAGAGTATTTGGGTCGTAATAAAGATGGGACTTACGCTTGGTTTATGGCCATCGCAAACAGTCAGTTTGACCAACAAGGTAATGCGTCTATTATGTCTGGTGCAGTGAGGTACATTCAAGATAGCAAGCAACTAGAATCACAGGTAGCGGAGAAAACCAACATATTAAACTGTTTATTTGATGGGACTAATCAGGCTATTTGGCTACTGCGGGTTGAACCTAATTCCGATTTCACTTATCTGCAATTTAATGCCGCTGCATGTGAAAGGAGCAATGTGCAATCTGAAGATATAATCAATAAACGTTTGTCTTCTCTTGCCAATACCGTTTTTCCAGACCATTTAGTCAAAAAACTCTCCAGCAACTATGCGCTCTGCGCAGAAAGTAAACAGCCTATCGAATATGTCGAAAGCTTGCCATTTAATGACGAACAAAGGTGGTATCAGACAACACTCTATCCAATTTTAGACCAACATAATAAAGTTGAAAAAATAGTTGGAACAGCCATTGATATTACAGCTAGAAAATATGCTGAACTTGAACTAGACCAAAATAGGGCGTTCTTGGAGCAAATTATAAACTCTGCGGTCTGTGGCTTATATTTGTATGATATCGAAAAGCAAAAAAATACCCGGATAAACCGTAGGTATACAGATTTGCTAGGTTACACAATTTTAGATCTTCAAGAAACAACGCTAATACAGCTTATTCACCCGGAAGATAAACAGCGTGTACAAACACACATGGAAGAAGTATTTCATAGTAAGGAACAGCAATTACTTCCTGTGGAATATCGCATCAAACACAAAGATGGCGATTGGCGTTGGTGCAGTGCGGTTGATACTGTCATTTCCCGAGACGAGCACCATGCCCCCAAGATTTTGCTCGGTACATTTGTTGATATAACAGAGAAAGCACAGCTACTCCTGCAATTACAGACTTCTAACGATAACCTAGAGCATTTCGCCTTTTTAGCATCGCATGATTTACAGGAACCTTTGCGGAAAATAACCGCATTCACTGATAGCTTGTCTGTTCGACTATCTGAATACCTCCAAAGTGATGCCAAGGCACAATTTGAAATGTCTCGATTAATTGAAGCTGCAAGTAGAATGCGTACTATGATCCAAGATTTATTGAAGCTATCTCGTTTACAAACCCAAAAGATCAAACAGCTTCCTACAACGTTAGGCGCAATCTTTGATAACGCCTGCGATCAAGTTAGTTGCAGTATCGAAGAACACACCGCCAAGATCGAAATAAAAAACCGGACACAAGTTTTGTTAGTTGACCCTTCATTATTTGTTCAAGTGTTTCAAAACCTAATATCAAACAGTCTGAAATTTTCATCTACGGAACGTGCCCCCGAAATTACTATTTCTAGCGAAATACATAACAATAAAGTGCATCTATATTATCAAGACAATGGCATTGGCATTGAACAAACCCATTGGCAGAGCGTTTTTGAACCATTTAAGCGACTCAACAATAGTAAGTCTTCTGGCAATGGCATCGGCTTAGCCATATGCAAAGAAATAATTAAGCTACATGAAGGTGAAATACAGTGTCGAAGTAATAAAGAGGAAGGCACGATCTTTACTATTATCCTGCCTAACAGTTAGGAGCTAATATGAATATCGTATTAGTCGATGATGACCCTGATGATGTCTATCTATTTACGACAGCATGTGAACATGTTTTACCGAAACCTGAGTTGGTTATTCTCCAAGATGGCGAACAACTTCTCGAATATGTTGAATCGCATGCAAACGCTACCGAGTATGTATATCTCGTTGACTTAAACATGCCAAAAATGGGTGGGCTTGAGGCTATGAGTCAACTTAAAGCAAAAGGCCTATGCGATAAAATTTGTTTGATCGGATACACCACATCCAACCACCCTGGCGATATTGAACAAGCTTTTCTAAACGGTGCAAAGTCTTACATCACCAAGCCAAATAGAGTTTCAGATCTGATAGATCTACTAGAAGTGCTCTTAAAATATTGGTTTAGTTATAATCACTTCATAAAGGAAAACTCATGAATCGCTGGCTAATCTTTTTGTTGGAAGACAATGATGAAGACATATATTTAATCAAAAATACGCTAGCGCAATATGAGGGTCGACACCAATTCAGGCTCAAATCATTTAACAACATAAAATCGCTAAATTTAGCCATTAGTCAATGCTCACCGGACATGATAATGCTCGACCTTAACTTGCCAGAAAGTACAGGGCTAAACACACTCATTGCGGTAAAACATTTTGTTAGCAAAATTCCCATCATAGTCTTAACGGGTAATTCAGAATATACAATCGGTGAGAAAGTGATCCAGCTTGGCGCACAAGACTATATTCCCAAGCAAGAACTCACCACCTCATTGCTGACAAGAACGATCATATTCTCTAAGGAACGATTTGAGTTACAACGGAACCTTGAAAACTTAGTTGTTATGGATAAATTAACCATGCTAAACAACCGCGGCTCTTTTGACGCTGAGCTACATAAGTATGTCCAAGATGCATTACGCTACAAAACTCAATTTGGAATGCTTTTCATTGATTTAGACAATTTTAAAACAGTGAATGACGAACTCGGGCACCAAGCTGGCGATCAACTACTTAAGTCCATTGCTTCTAAATTAAAAATGTTCCGCCGTACATCAGACTTTGTTGCTCGCTATGGTGGTGATGAATTTGTGATTATCGCACCGCATGTCTCGAGTAAAGAACAGCTTTTACAGCTTACGCAAAACAAGTATACATTACTCGCAGATACTTACTGTATCGAAGGTGCGAACAAGAGAGTTCATGAAGTGGAGTTGGAAGTGAGCATAGGCGCTGTGATATTTCCTAATGATGGGGTGAGTGAATCTGAGCTTTTAGGCAATGCTGACAAAGCAATGTATCAAGCAAAGGCAACTGGTCAGCCCTTTATTTTACTCGACTAATTGCGCTAACAGAAAAAAGGCGTATTGATGTATCTTAGATGTGACTATACCATTCTAAAATCATGCTCGAGCAAAAAGCCGCGGTTACGCGGCTTTTTCAATTTGACTAAGAAACTAAGGCATTGGGTCTAAATCTGCACCTTCTTTTTCTACTTCAACAGGGATTAAATCTTCTTTACTCACCCCCATTGCCACTGCAACCGAACTTGCAACATAAATTGAAGAATACGTACCAATAAACACACCAAATAGCAACGCTGTCGCAAAGCCATGGATTGTTTGACCACCCCATACGAACAAGGCGATCAACACAAGAATAGTGGTAATTGATGTAACTAAAGTACGGTTTAATGTTTGTGTCAGTGAAATATTGATGATTTCAATCGTGTCATCAATACGTACTTTTCTGAAGTTTTCACGGATACGATCCGATACAACGATGGTGTCATTCAGTGAGTAACCTATTACAGCAAGAATTGCTGCCAATATAGTTAAATCAAATTCAAGATCTAAAATTGAGAACAAACCCATGGTTAAAATCACATCGTGAAATAATGCGGCTACGGCACCCAAAGCAAAACGCCACTCGAATCGAAAAGCAACATAGATCAAGATACAAATAAGCGCCGTAAGCATCGCTAAGCCACCTTGCTCTTTTAAATCTTCACCAACACTTGGCCCAACAAACTCAATGCGGCGCATTTCAACACTACTGTCTGCCTGCTTAAGTGCTTCAATAAGCTGGTTGCCAATGACTTCTGCTTTTACACCATCTCCACGAGGGGCTAAACGAACCAACACTTCTTGGCTAGTACCAAATAATTGCACGGACGCATCAGCAAAACCATTTTTGGCCAGTACTTCTCGGATCTTAGTCAGATCAGCTGGCTGAGAAAAACCAACTTCAACGGCAGTGCCCCCAGTAAAGTCCAAACCAAAATTTAATCCCCGAATAGCTATTGAAGCAATCGATGCCACTATCAACAAAGCAGATAAAGCCATCGTCAACTTTCTTGCCGACATAAAGCGGATAGTGTCACTTAATTTTAATAACTGCATATCCGTCTCCTAGATAGAAAGCTTTTCAATACGCTTACCACCAATACACAGGTTGATAACCGCGCGGGTACCAACAATGGCCGTAAACATTGAAGTGATAATACCAATCGCTAACGTCACTGCGAAACCAGCAATAGGGCCTGTACCGACAGAGAACAGAATAATCGCTGCGATCAGGGTTGTGATATTTGCATCGAAGATAGTACTAAATGCACTATCATAGCCATGGTGTACGGCTTGTTGAGGACTACGACCTTCAAGAAGCTCTTCACGGATACGTTCAAAGATCAACACATTGGCATCTACCGCCATACCTACGGTTAATACGATACCTGCAATACCAGGTAATGTAAGCGTTGCGCCTGGGATCATCGACATAACACCCACAATCATCACTAAGTTTGCAGCAAGGGCAAGGTTTGCAACTAAACCAAAACCTTTGTAATAAATCAACATGAAAGCCAGAACAAATGCAAAGCCTAGTACAACAGCTGTCATACCCGCTTCAATGTTCTCTTGTCCAAGGCTTGGACCAACCGTACGCTCTTCTACAATCTGAATTGGTGCAACCAAAGCACCTGCTCTCAATAGTAAGCTTAAGTTATGCGCTTCTGCAGGATTATCAATACCAGTAATACGGAAAGAGTTGTTCAAACGCGCTTGAATGGTTGCAACGTTGATAACTTCTTCAACCTTTATAGGTGGAAGTGCTTTACCATTGGCATCTTTTTTACCTGATGGCTTATATTCGATGAATACGGTAGCCATACGCTTACCAATTGCACGCTTAGTAAAGGCATTCATTTTGGCGCCACCTTTACTGTCTAGATTGATACTTACCTGTGGACGTTGGTATTCATCTAAGCCAGATTGTGCGCCAGTGATGTGGCTACCTTCCAGAATGACGCGCTTTTTCAGTACGACAGGGAAACCATCTTTGTGATTAATCACTTCAGTACCAGGCGGTATGCGACCTTGCGCTGCGGCCTGTACGTCAGCATTTTCGTCAACTTCTCTGAATTCTAGTGTTGCGGTTGCACCCAAAATTTCTTTTGCACGCGCGGTATCTTGAACACCCGGCAATTGTACAATAATTCGCTCGGCACCTTGGCGCTGTACATTTGGCTCCGCAACACCTAGTTGGTTAATACGGTTACGAATAATCGTTTCGTTTTGCTTGATTGCATAATCACGGATCTCTTTAAGCTTTTGCTCACTTAAGCTCACGTAAAACGCCAAGTCATTGCTACTGTCATTAACAAAATTGTATAAAGGGTAGCGACCTTTTAAAAAACGTTCTGCAGCGTCTTTGTCTTCTTCATTGCGCATAGTAACTTGCAATCTTTCGCTGCCAGCAACTCTGCGCACTGCGCGATAACGGAGCTTTTCACCACGCAAGTCGCTTTTAAAATCTTGTTCCATCGTTTCTAGCGCATTATCTAGCGCCGTAACCATGTCGACTTCCATGGTAAAATGAACACCACCACTCAAATCAAGGCCCAACTTCATTGGGTTTCCACCCAAGCTCTTTAGCCATTCTGGCTGTGCAGGGCTCATATTGATGGCAGAAATATAATCGTCACTTAAACTGCCACGAAGTAAGTCTTGTGCTTTCAATTGTTGCTCAACATTTTTAAAGCGAACGAGCACTTGACCATTTTCAAGAACGGAAGATTTTACTGTGATGTTGTTCTGTGCAAGTGTGTTATTAACTTGGTCAAGTACAGCTAAGTCAGCGCTGGCACCTTTAGTACCAGATACTTGTATGGCCGGATCTCGGCCATACAAATTTGGTGTGGCATATAAAATACCAACCGCTAACACCGCCAATACCAGCAAGTATTTCCACATTGGATACTTATTTAACACTGGATTATCCCTTTGTTGTTATTATTATTGTCTTAAAGCGACTTCATTGTGCCTTTGGGCAACACTGCAGACACCGCTGACTTCTGAACCGTTACTTCAGCCTGATCATTGAGCGCAATCACAACAAAATCTTTGTCATCCGCTACCTTTGTGATCTTTCCAACCAATCCACCTTGCGTTAGCACTTCATCACCTTTAGCTAACGCGCCCATTAAGTTTTTATGCTCTTTTACTCGTTTTGCTTGAGGACGGTAAATTAGAAAATAAAATACCAAACCAAAAATACCGAGCATGATCAGCATTTCCATACCACCACCTGCTGGCGCAGCACCTGCTGTGCTCGCGTGCGCACTAGAGATAAATAAACTCATAACACTTCCTCTTTAAATTTTTATATTCAATCTTGTTCAGTATTTGCAAGCGGTGGCACTTCTTGGCCTCGGCGTGCATAAAAATCTTTTACAAAGTCGTCTAACTTGCCTTCACTAATCGCGTTGCGTAAACCTTCCATAACACGCTGATAGTAACGAAGATTATGGATAGTGTTAAGACGTGCACCTAAAATCTCGTTACACTTATCTAAATGGTGTAAGTAAGCGCGTGAGTAGTTTTCACAGGTATGGCAATCACATTCAGGGTCTAAAGGGCCAGTATCTGTTTTATGGACCGCATTGCGGATCTTCACTACACCGCCAGTAATAAACAAGTGACCGTTTCGCGCATTACGCGTTGGCATCACACAGTCAAACATGTCAATACCACGGCGTACCGCTTCCACTAAATCTTCCGGTTTACCGACCCCCATAAGGTAGCGAGGTTTGTCCTCTGGCATTTTATAAGCACAATGATCCAAAATGCGGATCATATCTTCTTTTGGCTCACCTACAGACAATCCACCAAGTGCATAACCGTCAAAACCAATTTCTTCCAAGCCTTTTTGTGATTCAGCACGTAGCTCAGGATACATACCACCTTGGATAATACCAAATAGCGCGGCAGGATTATCTCCATGGCCTTCTTTAGAGCGTTTAGCCCAACGCAAAGAAAGTTCCATCGAGTCACGCGCTTCTTTCTCCGTCGCAGGATATGGCGTACATTCATCGAAAATCATTACGATATCAGAACCGAGGTCACATTGTACCTGCATCGCTTTTTCTGGCGATAACATAATTTTCTCACCATTAACTGGCGATTTAAACAATACGCCTTCTTCGGTGATTTTGCGCATTGCACCAAGACTAAACACTTGGAAACCGCCCGAATCAGTTAAGATTGGTCTGTCCCAGTTCATAAAATCATGCAAGTCACCATGCTGCTTAATAATCTCAGTACCTGGACGTAACATCAGGTGGAAAGTATTGCCTAAACAAATCTGAGCCCCCGTGCCTTTAAGTTCGTCAGGAGTCATGCCTTTCACTGTACCGTAAGTACCTACGGGCATAAAAGCAGGTGTCTCAACTACACCACGGTCAAAAATCAAGCGGCCACGACGCGCTTTGCCATCGGTGCGATCTAATTCAAATTTCATTGTTACCTCAAAGTCGGAAAAACAGTCCAACGTTAGTAGCTGCTAACACCATGTGTGTTAACAATCAGGTGGAAAAATCGCTCAATTCTACCTTGTTTAACGGTGCAATTCTAATTATTGGGTCGAAATTTCTGTTTTAAAGACAATGACGGGTAAAACAAAGTAAACAGGCACAAAAAACCCAGCCTTAGCTGGGTCTCTTTTAATTAACTTGTTTTCTTTGTTAAAAACATCGCATCACCATAACTAAAGAAACGATAACGTTGCTCTATCGCTGTGTGATAAGCATTCATTATATGCTGCTGACCAGAAAAAGCACTGACCAGCATGATCAAGGTTGATTCGGGTAAATGAAAATTAGTCACCATGGCATCGATCACGTTGAATTTATAGCCTGGATAAATAAAAATATCCGTGTCACCGGAAAATGCTTTTAATTCACCACCGTGTATCTTAGCCGCTGATTCTAATGAACGTACAGAAGTCGTGCCTACAGCAATCACTCGTCCACCGTTAGCTTTGGCTTTGTTAATCGCTTCTACCACATCTTCGGGCACTTCAATATACTCAGAATGCATAATATGTTCGTCAACCGAGTCAACTCTTACAGGCTGAAAAGTCCCCGCACCTACATGTAATGTGATAAACGCCGTTTCTACACCTTTAGCTTTTATTTTTCGCAATAACGTTTCATCAAAATGCAAACCTGCTGTGGGCGCAGCCACAGCACCCGGTTTCTCATTATAAACGGTTTGATAGCGTTCTTTATCTTCTTCTTCATCAGGTCTGTCAATGTAAGGAGGTAAAGGCATATGACCAATATCTTCCAAAATGCTAAACACATTTTGCTCACCACTAAAACGCAACTCAAACAACTCACCGTGGCGACCCAACATCGTTGCTTCGGCTTTGCCTTCTAAGATGAGTGTCGCACCTTCTTTTGGCGACTTACTTGATCTCACATGCGCCAATACACGATGGTCGTCAAGCACCCTTTCCACTAAGACTTCAACCTTACCACCTGTGGATTTTTGGCCGAACATACGCGCAGGGATCACTTTGGTATTGTTGAATACCATGATGTCATTTGGATTCAACATATCAACAATGTCGGTGAACACCTTATGTTCAAGCTGTCCGCTATTACCATCGAGTGACAACAGGCGACTACTCGAACGTTCTTTTTTTGGATGACGGGCAATTAATTCATCTGGAAGTTCAAAACTAAAGTCAGCTACGCGCATGGCTACATCTCTTGTAGGAAAATAGTCGCCAAGTCTAGTGATCCTACAGGGCTAAATCAAGTGCTTGTAACCAAGTGCAAATAGCATTAACCTAGCGAGGCTGAATGTTGCATAAAACACGCCACTGAGATGCTGTTTTATAAACCCCTACAAATTTATTTATTAATCATTTAAAACAGAAGCTTATATTTTAAGCATTAATAGAGGTGTCGTTTGTTGATATGGAGTTAAAGCGTTAATCGTGGCCAGACAATTAAATTTATTGATTGTAAACTCTAGTAAACATGAGCGCAGTGCAATAATCGACACGCTACAAAAACTGGATGTATTTACCTTTATAGAATGTGAAGATAGCCAATCTGCATTGCAAGTTTTAAAACAGCAAGCTGTTGATGTTGTGATCACTGGCCTTGATGTAGGTAAAATTGATGGCTGGCGATTCTCTCGCATGGTTCGTTCTGGTTTATTAAAAACGCCCAAAAACACGCCGATCTTATTGATCCCACCCGTTTACTGTGAACGAATTGCCGAAACCACCGCCCGCAGTTACAGCATTGATGCCGTGCTACCATTTGAACGTCATCATAGACTGCCTCATGTACTTGCCAATGTTCTGTCAACGCATTTAGAAAAAAGTAGCCGTTTAACACTGCTACTACTTGAGCCAAACCAACAACGTGCGGATGAGATCTGCCAGCATCTTTCGCTGAATTTTGCATGTACGCATGTCACCTCAACCAATGAAGCATTATCGTTATTTAGGCAATCTAGCTACGCCATTATTTTACTTGATGCCACCGCAACACGAGCCAATGCAACCAAAGATTTGGTTGAAAGTATTCTTAAGTACAACCCTAATCAGGCAATTGTGACCATTATCGATAGCCGAGATGCAGACTATGCTGAACAACTCTTGTTACTGGGGGTTACTGATTTTGTACGTGAGCCGTATGACATTTCAATTCTTAGCAAAGTCTGTGATCACGCAGCTCGACGCGAAGACTTCATGGTCAGTTACGCCGAATTCGAAGAAAAAGTATCTCAACTAAGCCGCAGTGAACAAAGCTATAAAGAGCTATTTTCAGCGCATCAACGCATATTGTTACATCTCAATACCGTCGTGATGGAGCTAGATGAACAAGGCTTGATCCGGTTTATTAACCCCGCTTGGGAAGGCCTATCTGGTTATGCTATTAAAACGAGTTTGAATAACCATTTATGTGATTTTGTTAGTAACGAGTATCAGTCAGCATTGAATAAAGTACTCAATAACATCATCGTAGGTCATCAAGATCAAGCCAAAATAGAGCTGCAAATTAATCACCAGCAGCAGCGTCAAATTTGGGTTGAGTGCCGCTTTCAGCTTATTAAAAATAGTACTAGCAGCGCCACAATCACAGCAACCCTCGATAATATACATGAGCGCAAACAAGCAGAGCTGCAATTGCGTCATCTCGCTCTACATGACACATTAACGGGGCTTCATAATCGCTACTATTTTGATCAACAGTTACACCATTTTTGCTCATCTATCTCACAACAAAACGAGGTAGAACATGCGCTACTCTATATCGATTTAGATCACTTCAAAATCATCAATGACAGCAAAGGTCATCAGCAAGGAGACATTGTTCTTAAAGAAGTATCGCAATTATTTGGTAAGAACATTGGTGATGAGCATTTAATTTTTAGAATTGGGGGTGATGAGTTTGCCATCATTTTAAACAATACCAACCTACTTGATGCCCATTTGGCAGCAGAAAGTGTTTGCATGGCGATTGAGAAGCACAAATTTCATTCAGAAGAAAATAGCTACTCAATCAGTTGCTCCATTGGTTTAACCCAAATCACTAAAGAAAACCACGACGCCAATGAGTGCTTAAAACAAGCCGATATCGCGCTATACATTGCCAAAAGCCTTGGTAGAAACCTAGTACACTGCTACAGCAAAGATGATGCAGACAATAACACGCTGCAATCTGGTTTAGAGTGGGGACATAATGTTCGCGAGGCACTGCAAAATAATAATATAGAATTGCATTATCAGGCTATTTGGGATTTCAAGAACAACACCATCGCGTATTATGAAGCTTTATTAAGATTGAAAGTTAGGGAAGAGCTTATTCTACCAAATCAGTTTATCCCTGCTCTTGAGCTGCTAAATGATACATTTTTAATGGATCAATGCGTGATCAAACACGCCATTGCGGCAGTGGCGCAGAATCCTGAATTGAATCAAGTTGCTATCAACTTATCGGCTCAGTCGTTCCTAGATGAACGCCTTTTGCCTCATATTCAAGCTTGCTTGGTTGAATATCAAGTCAGCGCACATAGCATCATTTTTGAGATCACCGAATCAGCAAGTATTAATAACCTAAGCGCGACACAAGCAATGATCTGTAAATTAAATGAGCTAGGTTGCCACTTCTCAATTGATGACTTTGGCACGGGTTTCAGCACATTTAGTTATTTAAAACAATTACCTGCACAACATGTGAAAATCGACGGCTCGTTCGTACGTGATATGTTGAATGATCCGATAGATCTTGCTCTGGTTAAAGCCGTTCATGATATAAGTCACTCACTAGATAAGCGCTCTGTTGCGGAGTATGTTGAGAATATTGAAATATTCAAAACCTTAAAAGAGATAGGTGTCGACTATGGGCAAGGCTTTTTTATTGCAAAGCCCATGCCCATTGAAAAACTCAAAAAAGCAATTCCAACTATTTTATCCCGCAAAACAATCCGATAACAAATTTATACAAAAGTCGGCTTTTGCTTGTCATTAATTCATCTATAATAACTCTATATGAGGTTGTCCAGCTAAGTCGTTGATTTTCACTTTTTAACTGGACATTCAAAGGATTGCGACACATCACCTTATGGACATCTAGGAGTGTAATTATGAACCAGTTAATGATTTTTTTATTTTTTATCAATCTATTAGTTGCATATCAATGTCATCGAAATGCGAAACTAAAAGGCTACCCAAGTAGGTTGTTTACCTTTCTTGGCTTAATTCCTTACTTCAATTTGGTTGTTTGGGTGTATTTGTTGTTCTTACCCAATCTTACAGCGGCGAATAAATACGAGCCTTCCTAAGCAACGGCTACTTTGGCTGTTCGGAGCGTTGTTGTACAAAAGAGCTCACCTTATCACTAAATAAGCGAAAATCTCTTATACGTCCCGTGGTTTTGCGCCACAGCAATCCAATCTCTCTATAAGCATCAGCTAAAGGCGTATTTGCGACCACATTTTTACCTTGCAAAATACCTGCATTGATCGCCATTTGAGGCAAAAAAGTGACGCCATGTTGATACTCAACCATACTTAATAGCGTATGAAGATTGGCCGCCTCGAACGGATTAATGCATGCCGTGCGATTTAAATGGCAAGCACTTAGCGCATGCCCAGTCATACAGTGCTCTTTCTCTAGCAGGAAAACACTGTTATCTGGTAATAAATTAAAATCGTTTATATCGTCGTCCACATGGTACTCCTTGTGGTGCACCAAAGAAAAGTAGTCCTTTGCTAATACTTGAGTGTGAAATCGCTCAGTTTGATAAGGTAGTGCGAGCATGGCCATATCGATATGCCCGTGCTCCAGCTTATCAAGCAACTTGTCACTGGTGTCTTCAACCAATACGAGTTGTAAATCGCAAAATTGTTGCTGGCAAAACTGGTGTAATGGTGCTGCGATAAAACTCGCTATAGTTGGAATAACCCCAAGTGTAAGCTTGCCACACAGAGGATGTTTATAGCTTTTCGTAAGCTCTTTAACGCTCATCGTGTCAGCGATAATTTTCTTCGCCCTGACAACAACTTCCTCACCAATATCAGTAAACATAAGGCTACGATTTTCTCGTTCAATAAGCTGGCAGCCTAATGTCTCTTCAAGAGTTTGGATTGCACTACTGAGCGTAGATTGCCCAATAAAACAGGCTTCTGCTGCACGGCCAAAGTGTTGATGCTGATGTACTGCAATAAGGTACTGTAATTGCTTGATGCTAGGTAAGTTATTCACGTTGCCACTAATTAGCTCAGAGAGTTACGATAGTGAGCAGTATAACGCTGATGCGTATTCTTTAAAACTGGATCTGGGTCAGCTACATAAATAAAAAGACCCCAGCACTAAGTGCTGAGATCTTTTCAAGCTAAAAGTCTGTCTTTCTAAGTTATACGCCGAAAGCGGCTCTTAGAATATAGAATATAACAATAGCAAGTGCTGCGCCAACTGGCAATGTAATCACCCAAGAAACTACGATGTTTCTGATAACTGCCATATTCAGTGCCGCAATACCGCGTGCCATTCCCACGCCCAAAACGGCCCCCACAAGCGTTTGAGTGGTTGAAATAGGTAGACCAGTTCCTGAGGCAATAACGACTGTAGAAGCTGCCGCAAGCTCAGCAGCGAAACCACGACTTGGTGTTAAGTGAGTAATACCTTCACCAATGGTTTTAATTACTTTCTTACCTAAAATAGCAAGACCCGCAACGATACCCAAACCACCTAGAGGTAAGATCCACCACGCTAGGGCTGCTTTTTTAGCCATCACACCATCGTTCTCTACGATGTTCACTACAGCTGCTAATGGGCCGATAGCATTAGCAACGTCGTTAGAGCCGTGTGCAAACGCCATGCAACATGCTGTTAGTACCATCAAAACTGCGAATACTTTTTCAACATTGTTGAATTGCATTTGCTTGTCTGCTTTAGGGTCCATTTTCAAACGCGCAATTGCAAGTTTACCGATGAAACCAACTAAGATGGCAATACCAATTGCTAAGGCATAACCTTCAAAGGTGCCCAGATTGATACCAACATGCTTCAAGCCTTTTTTAATGGTTACCAATGACATCACAAAACCCGCAAGACCCATGTATACAGGCACAAAGCGTTTTGCATTTTGTAATGGCGTTGAAGTATCAAAAATTAACTTTTGCGCACTCATAAAAATAAGATACGCAATGAAGCCCGAAATGGCTGGCGTCACAATCCAGCTACCAACAATACCGGCTACTTTAGCCCATTGAATTGCCTCACTGCCAACGGCTACCAACGCAAAACCAATAATTGCGCCGATGATCGAGTGCGTTGTTGATACTGGCCAACCTAGCATTGACGCCAATAATAGCCAAGCACCCGCCGCGAACAATGCCGAAATCATACCCAAAATCATTAATTCTGGAATATCAGCAAATGGTGTGGCATCAATGATACCTTTGCGGATAGTTGATGTTACCTCACCACCGGCTAAGTAAGCGCCAGCGAATTCGAAAATCATAGCAATTAAAATTGCTTGCTTAATGGTTAGCGCTTTTGAGCCAACCGAAGTACCCATAGCATTTGCGACGTCATTCGCACCTATACCATAAGCCATAAAAAAACCCACTGCCGCCGCAACAAGCACCAGCATACTACCGTAGGATGCAATGATATCCATTGTAAAACCTTACTTTAAAACTACTTAATTCTTTTTAAAAAATTAACGCGCGAGCATTAATTCAAGTCGAGAGCCTACACGCTCTGCAATGTCAGCTAATTCACCAACCCATTCAATGATCTTATATAGGAACATTACATCAACTGGGTTTAAATTACTTTCAACTGCACGCAACTCTTGACGGATTTTAATCTGCATTTCATCCGTATCTTGTTCAATTGCATCCAGTTCAACTAACATGTTTTCAACCAAAGTAACTTCACGGCCACGAAAACCTGTTTCGAGTAGCTCGTCAAGTTCATTAATGGCTTTTGAAGCTTGTTTAGTCGCATCAACGCAACGTTGTAAATAAGCTAAAAAGTCAACTTGAATTGATTCTGGAATCACCATTTCGCGACCGACAACGCGTCCAGCGATATCTTTTGCTTTATTGGCAATTTTATCTTGATGGGTAATTAACTCTAGAAGATCGGTTCTTTCTACAGGCATGAATAGACCACGTGGCAACTGCAAACGAACTTCTCGTTTGAGCTTATCTGCTTCGCGCTCATAGTTGCGAATTTGAACTCGAAGCGCTTCTGCTTCAGTCCATTCGCCTTTAAAAACATGGTTAAAAAATGGTACTAACGCTTTACTCGCTTTATGTACGATTTTTATGTGTTCTTCAATAGGCTTAATAGGAGATTTTGCAAATACTCCTAAAAATGCATTAGTCGGCATAACTGACCCTTAAATCATATTTATATGCTTTTGCAGCGTGCAATTTTACAGCATTGAGCGCTGTTGTGAATGATTTTTATCGGTTAGATAAAAACAAAAAGACCCCAGCAACACATGCTGGGGTCCAAAATATAGTGAAAAGATTACAGTGACTTTTCTATATCTTCTTGAGATGTATGACGAATATCCTTGCCATTTACAAAATAAATGACATATTCCGCAATATTCTGACAACGATCACCAATGCGTTCTAATGAACGAACTGACCAAATTAAGTCCATTATTTTTGGTATGGAGCGAGGATCTTCCATCATATAAGTCATGATTTGACGAGTCAGCGCTTCATACTCGCGATCAACTTTTGCATCTTCTTTATGAACCTCAAAAGCCCTTTGAACATCCATACGCGCAAACGCATCTAGCACATCATGCAACATTTTCGAAACCTGACGACCCATATTTTCGATATTGACTAATAAGTCCTGTTGATCTTTCGTAAATGAATCTAGAGCAACTCGCGCAATGCGCTCAGCTTCATCACCAATTCGCTCTAAATCCGCAATAGTCTTTGCGATTGCAACAACCAAACGTAAGTCACTCGCGGCTGGTTGGCGTTTAGCAATAATCCGCGTACATTCTTCATCAATGTTGACTTCCATCGCGTTGACTTTGTAGTCATTCTCACTCACAGCCCTTGCTTTTTCAGCATCACAGTCATTAACGGCATCCAATGCAAGGTTTAGTTGCTGCTCTACCAAACCACCCATGCTCAATACATGATTGCGAACACTTTCTAACTCTTCATTAAAACGGCCAGAAATGTGTTTGTTTAAGTTATGTTCCATAAAATCCCCCTATAGCAGACGCTTAACCGTAACGACCAGTGATGTAGTCTTCGGTTTTCTTTTTTGATGGGGTCGTAAATAGCGTATTTGTATCCGCATACTCAATTAACTCACCCATGTACATAAACGCAGTCTGATCTGACACTCGTGCTGCCTGTTGCATGTTATGCGTTACAATCACCACAGTGTATTTATTTTTCAAGTCGTTGATGAGCTCTTCAATCACCAAAGTAGAAATAGGGTCAAGTGCTGAGGTTGGTTCATCAAGCAACAGTACTTCAGGTTCAATTGCAATTGAGCGTGCGATCACTAGACGTTGCTGCTGACCGCCAGATAGACCAAACGCACTATCATGCAATCTATCTTTCACTTCGTCCCAAAGCGCAGCACCGCGCAATGACTTTTCCACTACTTCATCAAGCTTACGCTTATCTTTGATACCTTGTAAGCGTAAACCATAAACCACGTTTTCGTATATTGATTTAGGGAAAGGGTTTGGGCGTTGGAACACCATGCCCACATTTCGACGTAGCGCAGCCACATCGACACGCTTGTCATAAATATTTTGTCCTTGAAGAATGATCTCACCTTCAATACGGCAGCTATCAACCAAATCATTCATGCGGTTGATACAACGCAGTAGCGTTGACTTACCACAGCCTGATGGCCCGATGAATGCAGTTACTTGCCCTTTAGGTATCAACATGTTGACCTTGCTAAGGGCTTGTTTTTCGCCATAGTAAAGATCGAGGTCTTTGATCTGCAGAGAGGTTTGCTCTGGCGTCAAGTTTGCGAGATCTAGCTTTTTTTGGCCATTGGCCTGATTAACTTCTGGAGCTACTGTAATCATTACTTTTACCTACTTAAAATCTTTACTATTAATGTTCTAGTGATCTGAATTTTTCACGCAAATGGTTACGAATACCAATCGCGGTGATATTCAATGCGATGATCACGGTCACTAACAAAAATGCGGTTGCGTACACTAATGGTCTTGCCGCTTCAACATTCGGGCTTTGGAAGCCAACATCATAAATATGGAAGCCCAAATGCATAAACTTACGATCTAAATGAATATAAGGGAAGTTGCCATCAAGTGGTAATGTTGGAGCCATCTTCACTACACCTACGAGCATTAATGGAGCAACCTCACCTGCTGCACGAGCAACTGCTAATATCAAACCTGTCATAATGGCAGGGCTCGCCATTGGCACGATAATACGCCATAAAGTTTCAGCTTTTGTTGCACCAAGGGCAAGTGAGCCATGGCGAACAGAGCTTGGAATACGAGATAGACCTTCTTCAGTTGATACGATCACAACAGGCAGAGTCAAAATAGCCAATGTTAATGCTGACCAAATAACCCCTGGAGTACCAAATACTGGGCTTGGCGCAGCTTCTGGGTAGAACAGTTGGTCAATTGAACCACCTAGCATATATACAAAGAAACCTAAACCAAATACCCCGTATACAATTGACGGTACACCCGCTAAGTTAATTACTGCGATACGGATCATTTTCGTCACCGCATTTTTCGCGGCATACTCGTGTAAGTAAATCGCTGCAACAACACCAAACGGCGTCACAATAACAGCCATCAGCATAACCATAAACACGGTACCAAATATGGCTGGGAACACACCACCTTCAGTGTTAGCTTCACGCGGATCATCGCTCACAAATTTACCAATTTGTGAAATATAATGACCTACCTTCGCAAAGTAGCCCATATTATTTGGGAACCATACATCAAGTACTTGGTATAGAGGTAAAGTGACAAGTTCACCACGCATGTCTCGTACGATAACTTGATCACGTTTTGCTTTTTTGCGCAGCTCAAACAAACGCTCTTCGAGTACTTTATATTCGTCTCTAAGCTGCGCTCTTTGCGCTTGTAGCTCAGCAACACGCTCATCAGTGAGGGCATCGTTCAATACATACCCTTTTTCTTTTAAACGAAGGCGCTCTAATTCATAGTTGATATGACCAATGTCGCCATTTTGTAGGTCAAGTGCTTCTTCGTTTAACTCGACCGCTCGTTCAACAAGTTCATGCAAACGCTCGGTGGCATTGTCTGTCACGACCTTGCCATCTTCAACTACTTGTTCAACATAGCCGTAGAAGTTTCCGTTTTTACTACGTTCAAATACGGCCAAGTTTGCTGGCGACAATTGCTGTTTTATATCTGTCGATAGAACCCAACGAAAGTCCAACTCCACGTATTCACGGTTACCGGTTTTTACTAGCAAGCGCTCAATAAATTCTTCATTGTAGCCTGACAAATCAAAGCCAGCCGCTTCTAAACGAGATTTGGGAACCTGTTCTCTATCGTAAATTTCACCGATAACAACTTGCTTTGGTACTGATCCATCGAGATGCAATTCAACAACTTGCGATGGCCAGAAAAAACTTAAGCCTTTCCAGGCAATCATAGCCAACAAACCCAGTACTGAAATCAAGCTGATACTAACCGCACCACCTGTCATCCAGATCCAAGGAGACCCTGACTTAAACCACTGTTTTACCATGTCATGAACTCCAATAATTACATTGAACTGTATTTTTCACGAAGTTGCTGACGTACAAACTCAGCGACCGTGTTAAATACAAAGGTGAAAATAAATAAGACAAATGCCGCTAAGAACAAGATCCGGTAGTGAGAGCTACCAACTTCCGATTCAGGCATTTCAACCGCGATATTTGCAGCAAGCGTACGCATACCTTGGAAAATACTCCAGTCAATGATGGGCGTGTTCCCCGTTGCCATGAGTACAATCATGGTTTCGCCTACTGCACGACCTAACCCCATCATCACCGCAGAGAAAATACCTGGGCTTGCAGTTAGTAATACAACACGCACTAGGGTTTGCCACTGAGTCGCACCTAATGCTAATGAACCGTTCGAAAGATGCTTTGGCACACTAAATACCGCATCTTCAGCTATTGAGAAAATAGTTGGAATAACCGCAAAGCCCATTGCAATACCAACAACTAGCGAGTTACGCTGGTCGAAAGTTAGGCCCAGTTCATTGGTCAAATATTGACGAACATTACCACCGAACATCCACTCTTCAATGCTACCGCTCACCGCAAATGATGCCCAGCCAACTAACAGAACAACTGGGATAAGTACGATTGAATGCCAGCCTTCTGGCAGCAAGTGACGAATTTTTTCTGGTAGTTTTGTCCAGAAAAACGCTGTTGCAATCATGGCAGCAGGCAATAATAGAAGTAAGGCCACAATTGCTGGCAAATTCTCTTCGATAAGTGGTGCTAACCAAAGACCGGCAAGGAAACCAAGAATAACCGTTGGCAATGCCTCCATAATTTCCACTGTCGGCTTTACAACCCTGCGCAATTCACTCGACATAAAATAGGCCGTATAAATTGCCGCAGATAATGCGATTGGCACAGCAAATAACATCGCATACATAGCCGCTTTAATGGTACCAAATGAAATAGGCACTAATGAAAATTTCGACTCAAAATCATCTGATGCTGATGTAGACTGCCAAGTATAAGCTGGCTCTGGGTAACCTTCGTACCACACCTCTTGCCATAACGCAGACCAAGTTACTTCAGGGTGTTCGTTGTGAATATTAAATACTGACAGTTTGTTGTCTGCTAACACCAAGACAGCATTCGCCCGAGGTGAAACAGCAAATGATTCAATTGCACCTTCACTCACTTTACCCTGCCATAAATGTGCTTGGCTGGTGGTGTAATAAATCCCCAAGTCACCACTATTATTCGTGGTAAAGAAAGTTCTGCGGTAGAATTCACTATAGATATCTACATTACTATTTTTGCTAGTTTCAAAGGCTCTGATCTTTTGAAATTTGCGACCATTTTCGGTATTCACTTCAAACCACTGCGAAACTTCACCATTATCGTTAGCCAGCATGAGAGAGTTGGCACCCGCTAATAAAGTCGTCCCCACTAAGTTCGCGTTTTCTTCATTTGCTGCGAGTATTTGAATTTGTTTAACTTCGCTAGGGTAGCGCGTGTCAAAAATGTAGATTTGATTTGCAGAACGTACAAATGTGCGTGTGGTATCTGGCGTGATCAATAACTCATCAATACGTCCGTCAATATCCAATTCCGTGCGCTCAACCACCCACTCTACTTCTCCACTGAACATATTTTCTTCAGCAACAAACGATGCAAATATAACGCGTTTATCCGCAGTCTGTGCCACAACAGCTGTTTTGTCTTCAAAATGGCTAAACGCAAAACGCTTGATTGCTTTACCTTGCGCATCAACGAGTAATTGTTTGCCGTCCAATGGGTAGCTCAAACGAGGTGAGATAACACGTTCATTACCAGGAAAGGTGACAAGAAAAGACGGTTTAACTAGTTGCACTTGACCGTTATCTAAACCATATGCGTATTGACCAAGGAAAGGGGCACTCTTAGCCGCACTGGTTACCAAGCCATCGAGGTTTACGGCTAAACGTTCAACTAATCCACCCGCTTGATTACCTTTCACTTGATAAAAATCGACATGACCTGAGCGGCTAAGTAAATAGGCAATTTCCGTTTGCTCCTCGATACCGATCCCTACGTACTGTTGAGTACCACTTAATGGCACATCAACACGCTTATCAACTTTTGCAGATTCAAAGATAGGCTGAACAACATAAAGTAGATAAAAGAAGATCAGCAATAATGCGATCAATACCATCACACCACCAGCTGAGATACCAAACTGTGCAAACCTGTCTTTGAATAGACGGCTTCTATCCGTTTTGAAAGACGGTTGCTGCGGATTTGAAGACATCAAAACACCCTTTCATTATAAAGTTGTCGCGCATTATATTTCACCAAGATGACAGTTGTGTTACAACGCAGTCGACCGAATATTATAAAATCAGGTACATTTTGTGACACTTCATGTTCCCATTTGATTTAACTCAAAGCGTTTTCATTTGTTTACAAACTTAATAATTATTTGATGGACATCACATTAGGCTGAACTAATCTTAGAACGCGGACTCTATCTTAGGAGGCTATGTATAAGGATAGTACCCTCTTTGCTAAAGCCGCTTTTTTCCACAGCTAGGTTTATGGCCTGGCAGAATAATAAGAGACACGCATTATGAAGCAGTTAGTTTTAACAATAATAGGAAAAGACCGACCCGGTCTTGTCGAAGAAATATCTTCAGCCGTGCTGTCACACCACGGTAACTGGTTAACAAGCAACCTAAGCCATTTAGCAGGACAATTCGCAGGGATAGTTCAAGTGGAGGTTGCCGAAGAGCATCTACAACAACTTCAAGATGGGCTGCAAAGCTTAGTGGGACTTGAAGTGAAAATAGAATCAGGTGACAGTTTAACCGAGCAACAGTCACCTGAAACACTTAACCTTGTGATCACTGGTAACGATAGGCCCGGTATAGTGCAAGAGCTTGCGACCGTAATACGCCATAAAGGCGCAAACATAACCCATTTGAATTCACGACAGCAAAGTGCGCCAAATTGGGGAGTCCCAATATTTAGTGCATTCGCAACGGTCACCTTGCCAACTGGTATGAATAAAGACAACGTCATCGAAGCATTAGAGCAGATCACCAGCGATCTGATCGTTGATGTTGAATCAGAGTAACCTTTTATTTGTAAATAGCATGGAGCTAAATAGAGGTATGGCAACTTGTACCTAAAATGACAGTTGTCATACCTACGTAATAATTTGGACCTATATTTACGGCAGCCAATTTGCCGTGGATATAAAAATGCAAGCTCTACCTTCTGAACCCAAGACTGTTAGCTACTTTGCCAAAGAACTCAGCTGGCTTTCTTTTAACGAACGCGTTTTACAAGAAGCGAAAGATAACAGTAACCCAATCATTGAACGTATTCGCTTTTTAGGCATTTTTTCAAATAATTTAGACGAGTTCTTTCAAGTACGCGTTGCGGATGTAAAACGCCGTGTATTATTAAATAATTTACCTGATACCAACTTTGACGAAGACGAAGCACTTCTAAGTAGAATAAACCAAAAAGTCATACAATTAGGTAAAAAGTTTAATCATATTCACCAGCAAATCTTAGACGACTTAGCCAAGTACAATATCTATTTATCACAGCCTAGCGCACTGTCGGAGTTTCACCAAAACTGGCTCAAAGACTACTTTTTTGACCAAGTACTGCCGCATATGTCACCCATGCTACTGACAGAAAACAAAGATTATTCAGACAATATGAACGACACCATGACTTACCTGTTCGTTCACATGAATGGTGAAAAACAACATCATGCATTATTGGAGATCCCAACCGACAGACTTGAGCGATTCGTAAAACTCCCACCCGAGCGTTCACGCAGACAAAAACACATCGTAATGCTTGATGATATCGTTCAGTTTTTCTTGGCCGATGTATTTCGTAGCTTCTTTAACTTTGACAGCATTGAAGGCTATGCAATCAAGCTTACAAGGGATGCAGAATACAATCTCGATGACGAAATAGAAGAAGGTCTACTCGACAAAATGTCCAAGGGCCTCAAGCAGCGACTGTATGCCGAGCCTGTACGACTTGTTTACGATGAATCCATGCCTGAAGAAATGCTCAAGGTAATGAAAAAGCGCCTTGGCGTAACTCATCAAGATGCACTTATTCCCGGTGGCCGTTATCGCAACTTTAGAGACTTTATTAGTTTTCCAAACATAGGCAGAAGCCATCTAGAAAACAAACCATTGCCTCCTTTGCAAAGCCATGCTTTTAATCAACATGCCAGTGTGTTTTCGGCCATTTCTGAACAAGATATTTTACTCTATTACCCGTATCACACTTTCAACCACATGCTAGAGTACATTCGTCAAGCCGCATTTGACCCTAATGTGACCCAAATAAAAGTCAACATTTATCGTGTTGCTAGCCGCTCTCGACTTGTCTCCTCATTGATCAATGCTGCCAAGAACGGTAAAAGTGTTACGGTAATGGTTGAGCTAAAAGCTCGCTTTGACGAGCAGAACAATATTGAGTGGGCAAAGCGTTTAAGCGAAGCTGGGATCAAAGTCATGGTCGGTATCCCGGCACTAAAAGTGCACAGTAAATTGTGCGTCATTCATCGCAAGGAGAAAGGCAAAATTGTCAAATACGCACACATTGGTACGGGCAATTTTCATGAAAAAACAGCCAAGATCTATACCGACTTTAGCTTGTTTACCAAACACCCGGAAATTTGTGAGGAATGTGATAGTGTCTTTCGCTTCATTGAAAGTAGCTATCGGCCATTCAACTTCGATCACTTAATGATTTCACCACTGAATGCACGCGATAGGATCTTGGATTTAATTGATCAAGAAGTAAAACATGCGGAACAAGGTAAAAACGCTCGTATTTCAATTAAGATCAATAATTTGGTTGATAAGCAGCTAGTAGATAAACTCTACTTCGCAGCACGCCATGGAGTTAAAGTACGCCTGATTGTTCGCGGGATGTGCGCTTTGGTTCCAGGCTTGCCACGTTTCAGTGAAAACATTAAAGTGATCAGTATTGTCGATCGTTTTCTTGAGCACCCCCGTGTGATGGTTTTCGAAAATAATGGCGATCCTCAAGTTTTTATCTCTTCTGCAGATTGGATGACACGCAATTTAGATCACCGTGTTGAAGTGGGTGTGCCAATATATAGCGAAGAGCTCAAGCAACTTATCATTGATATTCTCGAGTTACAGTTTAAAGACCGTACCAAAGCGAGGATCATTGATGCTGAACAAAAAAACAATTATGTAAGACGGGGCAATCGCAAAAAAATTCGCGCACAAATTGCCATCTACGACCATTTGAAAAAATGGGAAAGTAAACAAGAGTAAACTATGACAGAGTACCCTTCTATTGCAGCCGTTGATCTCGGTTCGAACAGTTTTCATTTAATGGTTGCAAGAGAAATAGACGGCAGCTTTCAGGTTCTACACAAAGAAAAGCAACGTGTAAACCTAGCTGCTGGGCTAGGCAGCGATATGACGCTTTCTTCAGCGGCAATGAATAGAGCCTTAGCTGTACTCAAACAGTTTGCAGCCACATTACAAAATTTCCCAAAAAGTAATGTACAAGTCGTTGCCACCTATACACTACGCAACTGCAAAAATATTCAGCAATTTCTTGCTAAGGCGAAACAGTGTTTCCCATTTAAAATTAATGTTATCTCAGGGCAAGAAGAAGCACGACTGATCTACCAAGGCGTTGCCAACTACGAACATAGTGAGGGTAATCGTCTTGTAGTTGATATTGGCGGAGGAAGCACAGAGCTTATCATTGGCGAACATTTTACTCATAAACTACTGACTAGCAGAAATATGGGCTGCGTAACCATGAGTAGCCAATTTTTTACTCACGGAAAACTCAACACAAAGCGCTTTCAAAAAGCCCTCATCAAAGCTGAACAACAATTGGAGCCCATTACTGCAAACTTCATAAAAATGGGATGGCAAACGTGCTACGGGACTTCTGGCACAATAAAAGCGTTGTTGGCGATTGCCACAGCACAATTCGACGAAACTTACCTAACACTCGACGTGTTATTAAAAATAAAAGCGCTGCTATTACAATTTGATAATACAGAGTCACTCTTTTTTGATGGCTTACCTGAAGAGCGAAAAGAAACCATTGCAGGAGGACTTGTCGTTTTACTGGCCGTATTTAAACAGTTGAAAATTGAAAAGCTCATATATAGTGACTATGCCCTGCGAGAAGGTTTGCTTCACGAAACATCCCAAAATAGTGAGTTTGATATTCGTACTCGCACTATTCAAGCACTCAGTGAACATTACTCTGTTGATGTACAGCATAGCGAAGGAATTTGTGCCACGCTGAAAGATTTCTATGAGCAAGTAGGCAAAAGCTGGGAGCTACAAAAGCTAGACCTACAACAGTTGTGTTGGGCCGCTCATTTGCATGAAGTGGGATTAGTGATTAACTCTTCAGGATTACATAGACATAGCGCCTATATAGTAAGCCATAGCCAACTACCAGGCTTTACTCAAGAACAACAACAAACTTTAAGTAGCTTGATCCGCTTTTATCGCAAAAAAATTCGCGTAAACGAGTTAGCATTAGCTAACAGCTTGGAGTTTAACAAGCTTTCTAAAATGTTATGCTTGTTTAGGTTAGCTATTTTACTCAATGCCAAACGCCAGTCCGATTTGTGCCCTAAAGTAAAGCTCAGTAGTTATGCAGACAGTTTATTGGTCGAGTTTGAAGAAGACTGGTTGGCTGAACATACACTGATGGATGCCGACTTAGCCCAAGAGCAACGTTATTTGAAAAAACTCAACCTAACATTGTCTTACAGCTAACTTTTGACTACAGAGAATACTTCATCGGCATAGTCACGGCTTTCCATTGCAAGCCCATACAAATATTTAGTTTTGGTCGCTGGACGTATCGCTTTTAAGATCAAACGAGCTTCTTGCCAATCATTTCGCTCGATTTCAACTGTCAGTCGCAATGCTCCACCCAGTAGCCCTTGGTAACTAAGCAGTGCACTACTTAACTCATTATCAAGTGAAAATTCAGAAATAATCGTTGAAAGTTCGACATCAAGAACAGCGTCTAGCACTGACATCAATCCTATCAAATAACCTTGTTCAGCCATATCATCGCCGCCAGGCTCTAAAAACAGCTGCATAAACTTAGCACGCATAAGTCCCATTTTAGTAAGCTCGGCTGGCTTATCGACACCCAGTTCACTTAAAGCAAGCACACGTACAAATTGACGGATCGCATCTTCACCGAGATACACAACGGCCTGAGAAATTGATTTCATCTCTATTTTATTCTCACCCGCTTTGGCGTTAGCCAACTTAAGTACTCTTGCAGTTAAACTTAAGTCTTTGGCAACCCGTAACTGTACCTCTTTAAAGCACAAATCCTTCTTTGCCGTACAGCGCAGTAAATCAAAAACGATAAACTTGGATGGCTCTATATTGCCATGATTTAGCATTTCGGGCTTAGCAAAGAAAAAGCCTTGGAAGTAATCAGCCCCAGCGCTTTTCACGAAATGAAAATGCTCTTGAGTTTCAATTCGTTCTACAATAATTTTGATATCTGGGTTCGCGCGTTTGAGTTTTTTGATCATCATCGTAGTTTTAATGATCGGCTGCTCAATCTCCAGCTTAATGTAAGCTACGTGCTCTATCAAAGGTTGCCATTTAACATCCCCATCATAGTCATCAAGCGCAAAGTGATAGCCTTTCTTTTTAAGCGCAACGACACTTTTAACTAACTCAGGAATGTTTTGCGAACGCTCGACTATCTCAACAACAAGGTTTTCGGGCTTAAGCAATTTGGGAAGTTCTTGGAATAAAGATTCATCAGATACATTAATAAAAGCTCTATGTCCTGCTGCTAAACGCTCCAGACCCACAAACATTAATGAATTAAAAAACATCCTTCCCGTGGCCTGTCCATCCGACACCCCCATTGGAAAAGCATTGTTGTTAGAATCCCGATACAACAGTTCATACGCATAAAGTTCCTGATTTACATCAAGAATTGCTTGGCGCGCAATATATTGAACCGCTGAGTTCTTTACTTTAGCAACAGTGCCACTCATTAACATCTATATCCTTCTCAAGCTTATCGTCAGCCGCAGACGGTCTCAGAATACGTGATGCAAGGTAACCGAGCAAATAAAAATTTATCGATGATGGAATTTGCTCTGTTCGCCCATTTTTGATGTTCAAACACAGCATTGCTCAATGTTAAATTGATGAGCTAGTATAACCGTATGAGAACTTTACTAATCATAGTCTGTTTTTGCTTTTCTAGCTTGCTAAATGCAACTTCAAAAACGCAACTGACATATAGCGTGAGCGGCTCGGGAAACTATTTCCCCTATTATACTCACGATAATACGCACCCAGGTATTTTGCCAGAGGCGGTGAGTGCGATCCTAAAAACGGCCAATATCGAGGGGATCAATTTATTGCTCCCAGCCAAACGAACCATCTTGTATTTGCAAGAAGGGAAAGTAGATTTTGACCTGATCAGCCCTAGCTGGTTAACCAAAGAACAAAAAGAAGACCCTCGCTATGTTTTTTCTAATGCCATTATTTCAGTAGACGAATATATCGTCTCTAGTAAAAAAATGAAGCAGCCGATAGTGCTCCACGGACAAAATATCGGCACTGTTCGAGGTTATTATTACCACAATGACCATAAGTTTGAGCGCATTGACTTTAACTCAGAGAAAGAACTTGTTCAGGCCCTTGCAAGAGGTCGCATCGAGTACGCGATCATCGGGGATCTTCCCACTTTGTATTGGGCGCATAAGCTCGGCGTCAAAATGTTTTTCACTCAAATACATTCCAAAGGCAAACTGCATATGCGTTTGCAAGCAAAACATCATACTTTGCTGTCAAGGATCAACCAAGCCATCGATAAACTGCATGCAAAAAAACACTTTGAAGCGATCACCTTACATTATGTACAAACGCTCCCCAACACTGGTGCTGTGTACGACTGAGCAGTATAATGGCGTTTTGGCCTCGGGAAATGAATTATGAGTATCGAAGCGACCTTACAAGAGCGCAGCAATCACCAGTGTGAGTTGTGTACAAGTAAGAGCGAGCTATCTGTTTATGAAGTACCACCAGTTACAGAAGCACACTCGGATAAATGTGTATACCTGTGTCACACTTGTCAGTCTCAAATTGAAGGAAGCAGTGATCTGCAAGCCAATCATTGGCACTGTTTAAATGACAGCATGTGGAGCCAAGTGCCTGCAGTACAAGTAGTCGCATTTCGTATGCTAAAACGCCTAGCTGCTGAGCATGGTTGGGCACAAGACGCTTTAGATATGCTGTATTTAGAGGACGATACAAGAGCTTGGGCCGAGCAAGCACTCGCAGAAGAAGATATCGTCCACTTAGACAGTAATGGTGTTCGTTTACAAGCGGGTGATACGGTTGTGCTGATAAAAGACCTTGACGTCAAAGGCAGCAGCTTAGTTGCTAAACGAGGCACCGCAGTTCGCAACATTGGTTTATCCTCTAACCCTGAACATATTGAAGGACGCGTGGAAGGTCAACGAATTGTTATTTTGACTAAGTTTGTAAAAAAATAATAAGCTAAGGCCCCTTTATAGGGCCTCGCAACATTATTCTGCAACGAGCTGCTCACTTCGATAAAAGCCGCTCTGTGTACTTAACAACTTGACCAACTCCGGCAATGCAACATCCATATTATTTTTCAAGGTCCAAGGCGGGTTGATCACAATCATACCTGATGCGGTCATACCATGGCGCTCGGTATCTTGCTCAGTTGCTAATTCAAATAGCTGGATATTACGAATGCCTGAGTCCATCAAAGTTTGCTCTAACAAGTCAATGCGTTCGCGAGATACCACTGGATACCATATCATGTAAGTACCTGAGCTAAAGCGCTTGTGTGCTTTAATGATCATATTAGCTGCTTGCTGATAATCCGTTTTAATCTCATAAGGTGGGTCCATCAATACACACGCTCGACGCGAGGCTGGCGGAACGAGACCCATTAAACCTTTAAAGCCATCTTCACCACGCACTTTTAGTGACTTTTTGCCAGCCATGTTGCTTTGCAGTGAAACTAAATCCTTTGGATGTAACTCAAAAAACCACCCTTTGTCCTGACGACGTAAGAAATGTTCGGCTATTTTTGGCGAGCCTGGGTAGAAAGCTAAAGCCTGCTCATTAAATGATTTGATAAGCGCTACATAATCGTTAATTAACGCATTGTCACCACGATAATCCCAAAGCTTGGCAATGCCATCTAAATACTCCTGCGTTTTTTGCGCATCATCCCCGCTCAGTTCAAAAAAACCAGCCCCAGAGTGCGTATCAATGTAGTCAAAACCTTTCTCTTTACGAGTCATATACTCAAGCACTTGAGCTAGTACAAGATGTTTTAAAATATCAGCGGGATTACCCGCATGAAACGAATGTCGATAACTGAGCATAACGGTCGCCTATAACAAACGGCCTCATTTTGCTGAACCGTTTCTGAATAAAATTAGGAGTTGGTACTATTATCACCCAAAGTGACATAAAAATCAGTATAAAGCCGCGTATTTACTAGCATCCTTAGCCACTTTGTTTTACATTTGCATGACAAAACACTGTGATAAGAGCGCATTTATGAATAACGATACACTTCCCCAACTCGAACAGCTAATTGACCAACTAATTGCCCAAAATCAGCGATTAAATAATGAACTTTCAGAGCTTAAAGAACTAAACAGTAAACTTATCGACGAAAACGAAACTTTACAGTTAGAAGTGCTTGAAAGTGAAGAAAAGCAAAAAGATGCTAGTAACACTCTGTCTAATCTTTTAGAAAAACTACAAAGTGCCACTCAGGCTAGCTAATGAGTAACAATAACACTCAAGTTGAGGTCACCTTACTAGGCAAGACCCACCAATTTGCTTGTACCGAGGGGCAGGAACAAGTGCTCCTCGACGCTGTTGCGCTACTCAATCAACGCGTTGAAGAAACGAAAAAGAAATCAACAGTAAAGAATGAGCAAAATGCCCTTCTGCTTGCGGCGCTGCATTTATGCCATGATTTGCAAGCTTGCGCACGACAAGAAAAATTTCAAAAAGAACAACAGCAAAGCCTAATAGATAAGCTAACAAACCACCTAGCAGGCAATTAGCAACTTCCAATGAAGCATAATATCGGTTAAATTATCACCTTTAGGGTTGTAATTGGTGGCCAGCTATGCAGTTTATTTTTGCAGTTTTATTCAGCATATTTTCAAGTGCCACTTGGGCAAGTCAATGGCATCAGGTTGATCAATCAACCTGGCTAATTTCACCAGATAAAGCTGCCTCTTATATCCAAGAAAATCAAGCTATCTTTGTTGGCCATAATTGTGCAGCTATCGTTAATGCGCATGGCGACTTTACTGCGCTTGAACAGATGATCCTAACCGCTAAAAATACACTTAAAGTACCGGTTTGCTATTTGCTCAGTACCTCTGCTCAAAAAGAGCAGATACTTGGAATGGCATTGCTGCAAAGAGCATTTCCAAGTGCCAAATGGTATGCCGCAGATCACATATTGCAAACCTTACCCGAATATCAAAACGAGCTGATTGAAAAAATGGCCGCACTAGAAAAAAGCCTCTCTTTAAGCCGTGAACGTTTCAACCAATCAAATGAAGAAGTTCAAAAACAATGGCAAAGTAGGCTACAGTTGGCTCAGGCTCGCTTAGCCGATTGGCGAAAACTGCAATTGAGCCCACCTAAAGGTCTGACAGAAGGCGCACATATCTCGCTCAATCTTGGTGGCATCAAACTCACAGTCAACGCTAGCAATGCTTTTGGTGCAGGGGATCTAACTGTATTTAACACTCAAAATGGGGCTATGATCGCCGGAAACAGTGCCGATCCATTGCCGATAGTACAACATGCCAACCTAAACAAGTGGATAACACAGCTACGTGCGCTGTCTGCAAATAAAGCAATAAAATGGTTATTACCCGCGCACGGAAAGCCCTTCAAAACTCAAGCATTGAGTCACTCTATCGCCTTTTTAACCGCTTTAGAACAACAATTAGATTTTAGTCTAGCCAAGCTTCAACTTGCGCCCAATTACGATACTGATGAACAAACACAAACTCGTCTGTTCAATCACTATCAATTAGCACTGGCCCATATGAGTAAACAAGTAGAGGCTGCGCGCCATGTTCAGTAATCATCTTTATTTTTTAAAGGCGGTAAAACAACTTAACTACGCCACCTTCGCTTTGCTGCTATTTATAACTGGTTGTCAAAGCACGCACGATGCAGCACCTGAGTCGAAGAATGATGTGGTCGCCATTGCGCAATCACTCACGGCATTAGCGCCTACACATCACAAAGACATTGAAGAAAAGCAAGTAGCTGAAAAAACGGCTTCTATTTCCTTAGTTGATGGCTCAACCAACCCAAGGCCCAAGCCCGTTACCAACTTGTGGCAACGGATCAGCTCGCAATTGCGGTTTGACATTAAGCCTAACAAGCGATTAAACGAAAGAATAGACTGGTATTTGAAACAACCTCATTATCTGACGACCGTCTCAAAAAGGGCTGAGCCATACCTCTACCACATTGTTGAATCGGTCGAACGACGACAGATGCCCATGGAACTGGTATTACTTCCCTTTGTTGAAAGTGACTTTAGGCCAAGTGTTTCGTCTACACAGCATGCCGTGGGGGCTTGGCAACTGGTAAACGCTACCGCTTATCATTTTGGCATCACCACCGATCACTGGTATGACGGACGTAAAGATGTACTGGCCTCAACTGAAGCTGCACTGGATTATTTGAGTGATCTACACAAACGATTTAAAGGTAATTGGCTTCACGCTATTGCTGCATACAACAGCGGTGAAGGTCGAGTGAAGAAAGCGATTGCCAAAAATAGAAGAAGGGGAAAAAGCACCGACTTTTGGCACCTTACTTTGCCAAAAGAAACCGCAGACTATGTTCCTAAGTTGGTAGCGTTAAGTTACCTACTACAAACGGGCAATGCGCATTTTAAACGGCCAAAACTACCAAACTATGCCTTAACAACTCAATTAGACATTGGCCAACAATTTGACTTTTCTGTTTTAGCCTCACTTACGGGTATTGATAAGTCACGTTTACATAAGCTTAATACTGGCTATCTTAAGCACCAAAGCTCCCCCAATGGACCTCATAAAGTTCTATTACCCATGACACCCGTAAAGCTGCATCAAAGTGAGTTTTTTAAACGCTACTTTAGTTATACCTACACAGTCAAACAAAACGATACATTGTACCGAATAGCGCGGCGCTTCAACACCAATGTTAAAACGATTAAGCACCTTAATAACAAAACCAGTGACATGATACGCGCGGGCGAGCAACTCCGAGTGACACAAGCTCAAAAGTTTGACCGTCTGGTAGTTGAGAACCACCTGAGCCCATACTTAGCACAACAATTAAAGCCAGAGCCAATGACCATGGAGTTTCACCATAAAGTTAGTGAAGGTGATTCATTATGGAAAATAAGCAAACGCTATAACGTGTCTGTACGAGACTTGATCGTATGGAATAAGCTCAAAGCTAACCAAGTACTCAAAACAGACAAAGTTCTGATCTTGCACTTGCCCAAAGCACAAACAACACAAAAAAAACCTCCATCAAAAGTCTATTTATCCGACTTGGAGCAACTCGTGAAACCAGAAACACGCTCTAACCGCTAGCGCTAGTGCATTTGCTCACGTAAAATGCGGGCAAACAGTCAATAAATGAGATAGCGCTATGCAAATCGTAAAAGATACCGCCGTTGAGTTTCACTACACATTAAGTGAAGCGGGTGAACAAATCGAGACCAGCACAACTGGTGAAGCCCTTAGTTACCTACACGGCAACGACAGTATGCTTCCAGGTCTTGAACAAGCACTTGATGGAAAAAGTGTTGGTGATAAATTCAGCGTAACATTATCTCCTGAAGATGCTTATGGCGAATATCAAGAAGGTTTAGTTCAACGTATTCCAATCAAACACTTACAAGGACTTGGCAACAGTAAAGTTTGGAAACCAGGCATGTCTGCCATTGTTGAATCTAATCAAGGTCGTCATCAAGTTACTGTGGTTAAAGTTGGCCGTTTCAATGCTGACTGTGACTTAAATCACCCTTTTGCAGGTAAGACGCTGACTTTTGATGTTGAAGTTGTGTCTGTACGCGAAGCAACCGCTGACGAATTAGCGCATGGACATGTGCATGGTGATGGTGGCTGCGGACACTAAGGAATACAAATAATGGAAAAAGTTGCCATTGTAACAGGTGGCAGCTTTGGCATTGGCTTGGCCATTGTCGAAAAGCTGCTCAGTCAACAATACCAAGTGTTCAACTTAGACATTCAAACTTCTGATGTCGGTAATTATATTGCCTGTGATGTCAGCAAAGTAAATGAAGTTAAGCAAGCAATACAAGCTGTCATTGACAAAACAGGACGTGTTGATGCACTTATATCCAACGCTGGTAAGCACCTAAGCGCCACCATTGAACAAACAGATGAAGCAACCTTAGATGCGCTTTTTGCACTTAATGTAAAAGGAGCCTATGCAGCTACGCAAGCAGTGCTACCTGCTATGAAGCAGCAAGGGCATGGTGCAGTTGTATATATTTCTTCTGATCAGGCGCTGGTTGGCAAGCCTAACTCTTTCGCTTACAACCTAACAAAAAATGCGCTTGCATCCATGGCTCGCACAACGGCGCTTGATTACGCAGCATTTAATATTCGTGCCAATGCAGTGTGTCCGGGCACAATTGAAACACCTTTGTTTCACGCTGCTATTGACAAATATTGCGAAAAGTCTGGCGCTGACAAAACAGACATCGTTGCTGAAGAAGCTAAATTACAACCACTCGGTCGACTCGGTCAAGCCCATGAAGTCGCAGCTCTGGTTGCGTTTTTAATCAGTGATGACGCAGGCTTTATCACGGGTAGTCTGCAAAGCATTGATGGTGGATATACGACACAATGAAGAAAATTATTGACCCTCATTTGCATCTTTTTGATTTATCGCAGGGTCAATATCACTGGCTCGTTGGTAATAACCCCCCTCCTTGGCCAAATCTCGATAAAATTCGACAGAACCATGATATTAGCGACCTGAAGCTGGAACACTTTGAGCTCGGGGGATTTGTACACATTGAAGCGGGGTTCGATAATCAAGAGCCAAGTAAAGAGCTCTATTGGCTTTCTTCTATTGTCAGCCAGCTTCCCTATAAAGCAGTTGCCTATTTAGACATCACACAACCCACAGCACAATTTACAGAACAGCTTAATCAACTGCTACAAGCTCCTCACTTTTGTGGCATAAGAGATATTACTGAAGGCGAAGATGCCAAGCGTTTGCTCCATCCGAATGTGAAGCATAACCTCACACTACTTGCGCATAATCGCTTGTTATTTGAAGCACAATTTGAATTACATCATCAAGATATTGTTTCCCGGTTTGCACAAGTTTGTAGATCGCTTCCAAAACTACGCGTCGTGATAAATCATGCTGGCTTTATTCAATCACAGACAAACTGGCAAGTAGGCCTCATCTGCATGGCACAATGCGACAATGTAGCCATCAAGTATTCAGGGCAAGAGCACGTTGCCAGCCCAATAGACGCTAAACAGTTATTGCAAGTACTACTAAATGAGTTTGGTGAGCAACGGGTGATGTTTGCATCAAATTATCCTGTATGTTTGATGCGCAATCATTATCAGCAGGTTTGGCAAGCATACTATCTGCTCTGCGATGATGATGCTTTGTGGCAAAAACTGAGCCATGACAACGCTAAGCGGGTGTATCGCTTTTAAGAACGGATCTGCACCAAGTCATAGGCCACCATACTTGGCACAATTGCCTGTAAACGCTCTTCTGTTTTATCAAGTGTATTCAAACACTCACAGTATTCTTCTGCTTTACTTTCCAGCTGTTGTGCTTTCTTTTGCAATGACTTATCAATTTCTCTAGAAATAATTTCCATTCGCTGTCCCATGTCTGTGATCCTTTCTTCAATATTTCCCTCGCGCGATTTAAACGCATCACCAAGCGACATCAGAATCGCCCCTAGAGATCCATGCACCGCAGAATGGATTTTTTTGCTGATCTCTTTAGTAAAAAAGTCGTCTATTTTAGACAGTGATTGAGGTGCTATAAAAAAAAAGTCATCGCCACGTTTAAACTTATCCATCAGCGCTCGTTCAACGTATTGAAGCTGCGTTTTGAGCACTTCGGGCTCTTTGTCAGACATCCCTTCGACCATTTGTTCGATGGCACTGAGCCCCAGGTTCACACCATCAGTTGCCAAATTTACGAGTTCAGGAACGGTATCTCGAATACCTCTGGCGTACTCTTGCAAAACATGAGTCTCTTGGTCAGACATTTGGATCCAATAGCCTCGAACCAGCAACTGGTTGTCGTTATTGATCTGCACACGAGTTTGTCCGTTATCGACTATACGGATCTCAGTATCAGTAATGATCAAGCCATGTCCTAGTTCCACATCACATTTATTCTTTGCAATTGCAGAGCTAGAAAAAGCCAAAAACAGGAGAGATAAACTAACTGAACGAAACAAAAGCGTGCAACTCCTCATCAAAAATCGACATGAAGAGTAGCAAATTTTTATACAATGCCAAAGCTATTTGGCATAACGAACAAAACGCACGAAAATGTCCGACGTTTTCGCCTTAATATTGTTTTTACCATCAGCAAACTGGTAAGCCCAAGCGTGATCAACTTGCGTGGTTGCTGTTGTGCTCGTCCAATAGTTATCGTTTTGTGTTGATAAAAAGACTTGAAGATTAATGGAGGGTTCTACACAAGCATGCTCTACGATACTTGCTAGCTCTTTAATATTAGGTACTTGCCAATCTTTATAACCGGCATGTTCGCTATTTTTTGCAGCCATTAACGCCTGTTGCCAGTCCACTTGTAAAGCAGCACTATTACAGGTTTTATTCTGTGCATCATAGCTTTGTCCAAACTCACATGTTTGCCACATTAACCCCGTCTTATTATCGAGTACAGTGCCATCACTATTCACAACAAATCGATCCGATGGCGTTGTTTTTGGTGCAGACGCCTCATCAACACATGTTTGCTCAGCCTGTAATGAACACGCACCCAACAGTGCAGTTGTTAGCAATAAAACTCTCATAAATCCTCTATGGTGTTCTTACTAAACGCACATACGCAGTATTTGCTTTAGGATAAGCCAAATCATTACCTGTTTTTATATCTAAAATAAAGGCTTGGCTCAAGCTACGCCCATCCACACTCGTTTGTGTAGTCCAATAATACAGATGGCCCAGTGCTGACACCGATGGTACATTAGGAAAAAAACTAGGGTCAAGCAGATGCTCGCCGCCTTCTCGGCCAAAATCAATTAAAGTCATTAATTCAACATAGGTTGGTAGACGCCAATTACTACCGCCACAAAAATTACTGCTATTTACAGCGTCAATATAAGCTTGAATACCACAGTTTGCATCACTGGGACATGTAGAATCTGGTAAACCTGCAACGCTACCAGGAAGAGCTGCTCCACTCGAATTTAGGTACCAAGTGTAATGATTGGCACCATCTCTTAACTCAGTGTTAGGGATAACGCCTGTATTGGTTTGTTTTATCTCCCAAATAAGGCCATTAACATTGTCTCTGACACAAGTAAATTCACTGGTATTATCTGGTAACTCATCGGCAAACTGGTTCAACTTTGTGTAGTCAAATGTAACACGACCAGTACCCACTTTATCTAAAAATGCGGCAACACTATCTCTGCCCATATCCGCGTCCTGGCGAGGATAGTTATTGTCACCACACGCAATCTCTACAGTGTTGCTGTAGCATTTGGTTAGTCCAGTATCTTGCAAATAACCCAAGGCTTTGGGCTCCAAGCTAATCGTTGTCGTATCCACAGCACTTAAACCATTGGGATCTGTCACCGTTACTTGGAATGAAATCGCAGTTACTACATCCACATCAGGTGCGACAAATTCCGTTATGCATAGCTGAGGTTGCTTAATTGCTACCGAAGTACTTTGCCCTACTTGCTGCCAAATACAATTAAATTGACCAGAAGCTGTTTTGCTTTTTGAAGCATCTAATACAACGGTATCAAACTCGGTTGCTGTTTTAGCTTCACCTGCATGTGCAATGACTGGGTTAGTGGCTTGAGATAAAGCAACACTGTATTCTGTACTTGCACTCCCGCCCTCATCGTCAGTCACAGTTAAGCGAAACTTAGCGGCGCTATTATTCACTAATAATGGATGCACAAAGCGTAACGTTTGCTCTGACGTTGAAGCAAATGTCAAAGTTGGCCCTGAGAGTAACTGCCATGTGTAACCAACAACCTGGCCATTTTCATCTGGATCTGATGAATCCGCAGCACTAAGTTCTATTGTGTCTAAGTACTTTGCCTGACCTTCTTCGGGCAGTGTCTGCGTGACAACGGGTAAAGGCAATTGGTTTTGAGAAGTAACGGCCACTGATACTTGATCTGAAACGGTTTGACCATTTGGCGCGATATAACCTGCCTTAAACAGTATTGTGCTATCTGATTTAATATCGGGCGCTGTCACCGAAATTTCTTCTCCATCTTGTGGGAAGCCTTCGACACTGGGACCACTGATCACTTGCCAACTCACGGTACCACCGCTAGGAGAAGTGCGAGCTGTCAGCGTAAATTCTGATTTTTCTACTACAGTTATGTCTTCACCAGCATTGATACTGGCATTTTCTGTACTGGCTTTTCCATCTGAGCCACCACCGCAAGCGGTCAAAAAGCAACAAAAGAGTAGAGAAAGCGCTTTATAACTTTGCATTTATGCTCCTTAGCAAAGTATTAAAGATAACTGTCTTGATGAATTCTAACAAACAGTTTCGTACCTATTTTAGAGTAATCAACTTTGTATTCGCGACCATCTAGCGCTTGAATAAACAGCAAACGTTTTACTTCTCCAAATACATCAGGACTAGAAATCTGCACCACCTCCAAGTAGCGCTCTTTCGCTTCTCGGCGGTTTCTTGGTAGTTCTTCTTTAAAAGGCACAAGCCCCATAGGGGTCACTTTTATTTTTGGGTGCGCTTCACCATTGACAATCACTAAATCGAGCTTTTTCTCTTTATGAATGACGGTGTTTCGTCCACTTTTAATAAAGGCTTTTTCTGCGCTCATGGGTTGTTCCTGTTACATCTGCTTTGAAGTGGTTTGCTGCTCCAGCAAAATTCCTACCACTTCATCTGGATTTAACTTCCAGCGGTTTAATAAGGTTGAGAAATGCCATATATCCCTATCCAAAACGTTTCCCGGTAGCAATAAATCATACCCTGTTAACGTTTTAAGATTATGCATTCTATTTGCAAACATCGCTATCAAGCCTGCATAAACATGGCCCGAAGCAGAGCGATACTTACTTGGTTCTATTAACCATTCTGATGGGCAGTTGCCATTTTTGCAATGGGTTTTAACAACTTGTAAAAAAATATAACGCTGCTCAATCAGTAACTTTCCTGCTAGCCTAGGATTTAATGCTTGTAAAAACTCATCTATATTCTTAAGTTTAATAGCAACCGCATTTAACTCAAGAATTTCAACCCCCTGAGTGACTGTAGGAATACCGCACGAATGAAAGTTATCATGAGTCAAAGACCAGCTTCCATAACGGTGCACATAACATATTCCTTTACTATCAATAAGTAAACTATAAAATGGCTCTTGGCTTTTTAAAAACCCTAGCCAAATTGACATGATCGCAGCAGCACATAAAAAGATCTCAACCACAGTAATAGGCGTGCTTCGTAGAGAAACAAACAACATGATCACGACTAAACCTATACCGCCGACCAACATAAATTCTATACTGTATCGATTAGCAGAAGGACGAATTTTAGCTTGCTTGTTATTCATAATAGCCAAAGTAAAAAATGAACATAATGATCGCCCAAAGCACTATATAACGTAATGTTAGACAGGTGCTACATGGTGTTCGTTTTGATCTCTTTGTTTTCATTTACAAATAAGCCCTGATATTACCCTATAGTTTTCGGTCAAATCACAAAATTATGGGATACCACCTCTATGCACGAGAGCCTTATTTTGTAAACTAATAACTAATTCAACAGGCGGTATATTTATATGTATAGACAACAAGCTGGTAAAGCATTATTTCCGTTTATTATTTTAATATTAGTTATCATCATTGGTTATCTCTACCTTCCAGCCTCTCAAGGACAAGGAAACAGGTTGTCTTCCGCTACCACTGCGGTAACTGCAGAAACTGCAACACTAAAAAGTCAGGCAGTTATGTTATCTGCTGTTGGCAGTGCTAGAGCAAATAACGCCATTTACGTTTACAGTTCACAAAGTGACTATGTTACAGACATTTACTTTAGCGACGGCGATACCATAAAACAAGGTGCAAAGCTGGTTCAATTACAAAATAAACAAGAGCAATTAGCGCTTAAGTCATTGCAAATCAACTTGAAAGAGCAAAAACGACAATTGAAGCGCTTAGTAGAGCTCGCAAAAACCCAATCCACGGCTCAGTCACAACTCGAGACACAACGTTCGGTTGTCGAGGCACTCGCAGCACAATTAGAGTTAGAAAAAACGAAACTCAATGAACGGCTGGTTACAGCGCCTTTTACAGGGGTATTAGGCAAAAGGCTAGTGTCTGTGGGCAGCTATATAAATTCAAACACCGCCATTACAACATTAGATGACATCAGCGTTATTAAGGTTGATTTTCAAGTCCCGGAAAAGCACCTTGCAGACTTAAAAGTGGGTATGACTGTCAGCGCACGCAGCGATGCTTACCCAAACAAAAGCTTTTCTGGTGCAATTACCCATATTGACCCACGCATAAACAGCGACACCCGTAGTGTAGAAATTGCAGCAAGCTTTACTAATAACGACAGCTTGTTACGACCTGGTATGCTACTACACGTCGATATTGAGCTACAGAATATTGAAGCCGTAATGTTGCCTGAAAAAAGTATTATTCCCCGTCAAGACAAACACTTTGTTTTTATCGTCGATGAAAAATCTCAAGCTCAACAAATACAAGTCGACATTTTGGCTCGCTTCAACGGCTGGGTTGCGATATCGAGCGGAGTAAAAGAGGGTCAACAAGTGATCACGGAGGGAGTTATTAAAATCCGTCCTGGCATCAAAGTATTAGTGAAAGGCTAGGAGAAGCGCGTGAAAATCACAGATACGGCTGTAAAACGCCCGGTTTTTGCCATTGTAGTCAACCTACTATTACTGACCTTTGGCATCGTTGCCTTTACCATGCTACCACTCAGAGAGTATCCAGACATAGAAACGCCGATAGTCAGTGTAAGCACTAACTACACAGGAGCCTCAAGTGAGGTAGTAGAAGCCAAAATAACACAGGTTTTAGAAAATCGTATCTCCGGCATCGAGGGGATCAAGAGTATTAACTCCTCAAGCAGGAATGGTCGTTCAAACATTACCATTGAATTTAATATCGATCGGGACATCGATGATGCCGCTAACGATGTAAGAGAGCGAGTATCGCGCGCCTTAGACAGCTTGCCAGAACAAGTACGCCCGCCGGAGGTGTCCAAGTCCAATTCGGATGAAAGCCCTATAGCGTGGTTTGTATTAAATAGTGAGACTATGAACACCTTGCAACTGTCTGATTATGCGCAGCGTTTTATCGTAGATAGAATTGCTGTAGTCGATGGTGTATCCAATGTAAGAATTGGCGGCGAACGTCAATATGCCATGAAAATTTGGCTCGATAGGCGGGCTATGGCGGCACGAGATGTCACGAGCAGTGACATTGAGCAAGTATTACGCAGAGAAAACGTTGAACTACCCGCAGGTGAAATTGAATCATTAGATAGGGATTTTGCAGTTAGGATCGCACGTAGTTATAAAACGCAGGAAGATTTTGCTAATTTGATCATCAAACGCGGTGCACAAGGGTATTTGGTAAGACTCAAAGAAGTCGCCGATGTACACCTTGAAGCGGTGGATGACGAAAGTACCTTTCGAGGTAACGGAAAAAATATGATTGGTTTGGGTATCGTAAAACAGGCCAAAGCCAATACCCTTGATGTTGTAGACAATGCCCGCGCTGAACTTGAAAAAATAAAGCGCAACCTGCCCGAAGGCACCACCATTCAAGATAGCTACGACTCATCCATTTTTATTCGCGAGTCTATTACAGAAGTTTATCGAACACTAGCAATTGCCATGGGCTTGGTTGTGCTGGTAATCTTTTTGTTCTTGGGTAATATCCGCGCCACTATGGTGCCGGCCGTGACTGTACCAGTCGCACTCGTTGCTACCTTTATGTTTTTGTTAGCCATGGGCTATTCAATCAACTTACTCACTTTGCTTGCGTTGGTTTTAGCCATAGGTTTAGTCGTTGATGACACCATCGTTATGCTGGAAAACATTCACCGCCGTATTGAACTGGGTGAACCACCATTACTTGCTGCATTTCGTGGTGCTAGACAAGTCGGTTTCGCCATTATTGCCACCACCTTAGTTTTAATTGCAGTGTTCGTACCATTGGTATTTATGGATGGTCGTATCGGCGCGCTCTTTACGGAGTTTGCAATGGCCGTTAGCGCCGCTGTGTTGTTTTCAAGTGTCACAGCACTGACTCTATCACCAGCTTTATGTTCAAAAGTACTCAAGCCGAGCGCAAAGGAAAGAGCCTTAAGCCAGTGGATGGAGAAACGGCTCAATGGGTTAGAACGCAGCTATCGAAAGGTACTGCAAGATAACCTGAAACGTCGCTATAGTCTAATCACGACATTGGCACTGGCAGGTTTTGCAAGTTACGCCCTGCTGCAACAGATACCGTCAGAATTGACCCCAAAAGAAGACCGAGGGACGTTCTTCGTCATGATGAATGGCCCTGAAGGCGCAAGCTATGAAAATAACCTTGCCAACATGGAGCAAATAGAGCAACGTCTGCTTCCTTACGTTGATAAAGAAGAGATCAGCCGAGTTTTAGTCCGGGTTCCTGGTTGGGGCGGACGCGGTGGCGTTGCTATCATTGGTATGCCTAACTGGGATGAGCGAAAGCGTTCAACTTGGGAGGTTATGGGTGAGATCAGTGCACAAATGAGAGAAGTCACAGATGTCCGTGCATTTGCCATTATGCGTCGTGGTATCGGTGGTGGCGGTCAATCTCGTCCAGTCGAATTTGTGTTACAAGGAAACGAATACGACGAGCTTGTAGAGTGGCGCGATAAAATCATCAATCGTGCACGTCAAAATCCGGGGCTTGTACGTATTGATCACGATTACAAAGAAACCTTTCCACAATTTTTGGTTAGTATAAACAAAACCAAAGCGGCAGATTTAGGCGTGTCTGTTAGTGACATTGGCCGTACATTGGAAACAATGCTAGGTCAGCGACGCGTTACAACGTTTATTGATCGTGGTGAAGAATATGATGTGATCTTAAAAGGCACAAAATCGGACTTCAGTGCGCCCAGTAATATTCACGACATTTTCGTTAAGTCTCGCACACAAGAACTGGTGCCTCTGGATAGCTTGATCACCATTACCGAAGAAGCCACCGCAGCTCGACTTAACCGCTACAACCGTATGCGTGCTATTACCATCACGGCAAACCTAGCTGATGACTACACCTTGGCTGAAGCTCTCACATTCTTGAATACGGTTGCCAGCGAAGAAAATCATATTGACGGCGCTGTAGATTATAAAGGCGAATCTCAATTGTTTTATGAAGGCGCGTCGGCAATGACCTACGTCTTTATTCTTGCTCTGACAGTCACTTTCCTTGTATTGGCAGCACAATTTGAAAGTTTTGTGCATCCTTTAGTCATCATGCTAACAGTACCTCTTGGGCTCGTTGGGGCCATGTATGGCCTGTACTTAACTGACAGTACTTTGAATATTTATAGCCAAATTGGCATCGTTATGTTGATTGGTTTAAGCGCTAAGAACGGCATTTTAATTGTTGAGTTTGCAAATCAATTACGCGATCAAGGCGTTGCTTTTGAACAAGCGATCTTGGATGCGTCGGTACAACGCTTAAGACCTATCGTAATGACCTCACTAACAACTGTGATGAGTGCCATTCCACTGGTGCTTGCCACAGGTCCTGGCTCAGAAAGTCGCATGGTTATCGGGGTTGTTATATTTGCGGGTGTCAGTGTCGCAACCATACTGACACTATTTGTTATTCCTTGTGCCTATAATTTGTTGGCTAAACACACACAGTCGCCTGAATTCATAACTCAAAAACTCAATGAGCAGGCGAGCAAACATAAGGAATTTGATCATGAGTCATAGTCAAATCGCTACCTTCGGTGGCGGCTGTTTTTGGTGTATTGATGCTGCATTTCGCAAAGTCAAAGGTGTACTAGAGGTACATTCTGGCTATAGTGGTGGCCGTACTGAGCAACCCAGTTACGAGCAGATCTGTCGCGGTGATACAGGGCATGCTGAAGTCGTCGAGTTGACGTTTGACTCACGTATCGTCAGTTATCGAACTTTGCTTGATATGTTCTTTGCACTGCATGATCCAACCCAACTGAACCGTCAAGGCAATGACATCGGTACACAATATCGTAGCGTGGTGTTTTATCATGACGAACAACAGCATGAGGAAGCAAAAAAAGCCACAGAGCGAGCACAAACATACCACGCTGAGCCGGTTGTGACTGAGCTTAGCCCAGCCTCTGTGTTTTATGGTGCTGAACATTACCATCAAAATTATTATGAAAATAACCCTAACCAAGGTTATTGCAGCATTTTAATTGCTCCCAAGCTCGCCAAGTTTAAAGACGCCTATGCTGAGTATATCAATGACTAACCATTAAAAAAGGCGAGTTCTGAACTCGCCTTTTGCACGTTAAATCAAAAGCTTCATTATTTAGAAACTGAAATTTGCACCCACAAATGCCTGTCTACCAATAGGTACATATCCTAAAATGTCTCCGTTACTGGCTACGCCAGTCGCGGCAGTAAAGTATGATTCATCGGTTAAATTCTCAATTCGCGCGGTCAGTTTAAAGTTTTCAAACAACGCATAATTCGCAGCTAAATTGAACAGTGTATATCCTCCCAACTTAGTTTCTAAACTACTAAATGTTGTGCTGTTATACAGTGTGATACTTGGTCGTGAAGAACGATATACCATAGCCAGACTCACATCCAAATTATCCCATGATTTAGACAAGGTATAATTAAACGCTGTATCTGGGCGACGAACCAATTTCTTGCCAGTCGACTTGTCTTTCGCGTCAAGTAGAGTCAAATTCATATCATGCTCAAAGCCAAAAGCTGAAGTCGATGCCGATAGCTCAACCCCTTTCATAGTGGCTTGTTCCACATTTTGTGCGACATACTTACCCGTAGTGTTTGGCAAACTAACAATCATTTTGTCAATTTTGTTATGAAAAACGGCAACATCAAAGCGAGCGCTTGCCGTTTTAACTGACAGACCTAACTCGTTATTACTCGCCTGTTCCGGTTTTACACTGGGGTTTGGCAAATACCAAGGACTGTTTTTTACGAATGCATGGGTTAATGTGGGCGCTCTAAAAGCAGTACCGTGATTGACTCTAAACGTCACGTACTTATTAGCGACATAACCCAAACCTGCGGTGTAAGTTGTGTCACGGCCATGAAAGTCATAGTCATCAGTTCTTACCACGGCATTAGCCAACAGCGTACCATCATCATAAAAACCACCGACAAACGCTGCCTTGTTGGTTCGCTCTGAATGAGTAAACTCAGCAGTCGCGTTACCTAAATCTTCTGTTAGCTGATTAAAACCAGCACTGACTTTTAACGCGTCACTGATGTCATACAATGCTCTATATTCGAACTCTACTCGCTCTGTGCTGTACACATCATGCTTGGGCGTACCCGTTTGGGTATTCTCCTGTTGTGAGAAGCTCGCACTAGCGTGATGAACAAGTTTATCAACTCGCTTTTCCCATGCGAACCGGCCGGTGTAGTTTTCAAACTCATAGGCATCATTACCCCATTCATTATCATACTCACCATCCCCTTCACTGTACTGTGCAATTGCCGACAAAGACCCTAAAAGCGCATGATCATAATTTAAGTTAAACCCAAAGTTTTTATTGGTATAACCATCACTATCATGATCTTTGCTCAGTGGTGCGGCAGAATCTTTACTCTTTACGTCATATCCATCAGTATCTTCATATCCAAGATTAAAACTTAAAGACAAATCTCCCGATGATAACTTACCCGACTGCTGGTAATTCACATAATTATGGCCGCCAGCTGTTAGGGCGATTTCATGCTGTTGTGCTTGACGCGTAATGATATTAATCACCCCAGCCATCGCATCAGAGCCATAAATAGCGGCTCTCGCGCCCTTTACAACTTCGATACGTTCGATGCTGTTTACTGGAATGTTGGTAAACGACACACTGCCAGAGTTGGCATCACTTATACGTACACCATCGACTAAGACCAGCAAATGCTTAGTTGCAGCACCGCGCAGAAATACGCTAGCAGTTTGTCCAAAACCGCCCGTTCGAACCACATCAACACCGGCGATGGTATTAAGCAAAGAAGGTAAATCACGGGCATTACTTTGCTCAATTTGAACACGCTCAAGCACATTAACCGTTGCTAAAGCATTATTGATAGGTTGTTCAAATTTATTAGCCGTAATCGTAATACGTTCAATAGATTGTGTATCTGTTTGTGCAGATACACATGATGACACAGCAGCGAACACAGCCACCGCAAGCATAGATTTGTTTTGCATGATATCCCCAAACTTGCGCCCACCGCACAAGTAAAACAAGTAAAGTACATCAAGGCCGGTCTCCGGACTTAGCCCATAGTGGCATCACCGTTGCGGGGGCAGTGCTGGATTTCGCTCACTCCTGTGATTGTCACCAACTTCCCGATTATCTTAGCTATTTTTGAAAACACCATAATCAAATGTGATCGTTAAAATCATCAAGCCAAGCACCTTGAAAAGAGGCGCTATTGTGCGAACTTTAGAAAAGATTGTCAATGGACGTCTAGAAATCTAAAGCAAGCTATATATTTAGCTTGCTTTAGTATATGTGCGCTCTGTTACAACACTGAAAGGTGGGCAAAAAGAATTAGTCGCGGAAGTTTTTAAATTGGAATGGCTGACCCAACTCAGAAGTACGAATTAATTGCATTACTTCTTGTAAATCATCACGCTTTTTACCTGTAACACGCACCTCTTCACCTTGAATTGCGGCTTGTACTTTAATTTTTGAATCTTTGATTAGTTTAACCAATTTCTTGGCCATGTCTTTATCGATCCCTTGTTTCAAAGCCACTTTACGCGATACGTTTTTACCAGCTCGCTCAATGTCTTTCAATTCAAGACTCGACACATCAAGACCACGCTTTGACGCTTTACTAGCCAAAATGTCAAATAATTGCATGACTTGTGGATCGGCTTCCGCTTTGAGTGTGATCACCTCATTTGTCAGTTCAATTGAGGCATCAACACCACGAAAATCGTAGCGTGTTTCAAGTTCGCGCTTAGCATTATCAACCGCGTTTTTTGCTTCTGTCATTTCGATTTCAGACACAATGTCAAAAGAAGGCATGTTACTCTCCTAAAATATGAATAACGCAATTATATCAATCAAAATTAGAATGTGGGTAAAAATGTGATATTCACCCACCAGCCAGTTTTCAGTGATATACTGGCCCTAATTTAGAGCTCATCATTTAGTAGGACTTTTTGTGACAAGACGGGTTTATCAAGTATTGCTGTTAATCACTTTGGCTATTTGTACTTTTTTATTTGCTAAAGAATTTCAACATTCCGGTATACGCATCGAGCATGCCGATAAAGTCGTTCATTTTGTTATCTTTTTTGGCCTCGCATTTATCATGCATCACGCCTTCAAATGGCCAATGATAGCGCAACTGGTGCTATTAGCGAGTTATGGTATTGGCATTGAAGTGATGCAAGACAGCCTCCCCTACAGAGAAGCCTCATTGGGTGATTTTATCGCCGACTTTGCCGGCGCGCTCAGTTATTACTTAACCTATTGTGCAATATACAAATGGCGACTTAAAAAACATGGCTAATGTGCATATTGTTGGCGCAGGGGCAATTGGGCTCTCATTCGCGCAAAAGCTAAGTCAAAAGCACAAGGTCACTGTGGTCGGCAGGCAGCCCTCAACAAGCGAGCTACTTTACACTCTAGATAACCACACCAGCAAAATAAACGCGTCTTATACACCTTGTAATACCAGCGCGCTTGCTAAAATGGCTATTTCGCACTGTTTTGTTTGCGTCAAAGCTTATCAGCTGCAGCAAGCATTCTCTGATATTCAACCCTATTTACAACACGATGCGTGCCTATTTATTTCACATAATGGTATGCAAGATCTCGGTAAAATAAAAAATCAGCTGCAACCAAGTCAACGGCTCTATTTTGTCAGTACCTCAATGGGGGCTTTAAAGCTGGCAGCTAACCATGTTAAAGCAACAGGCAATGGTGATACCTATCTTGGCGCCTGCAACGAGCCGGCCGAAGTTGATATAGAGCAAACTTATCAGGAATTTTTTTCGGATGCCTTTGCTCCTTGTGATATTCATAACGATATTAATCTTCTTCGATGGCAAAAACTGCTGGTCAATATTGCGATTAATCCTCTAACAGCCATTCACCAAGTCCCAAACGGCGCACTCAGAAAGCCACAGTTCGCTGGTACTATTATCGATTTATTGAATGAAGCATGTAATGTCGCCCAAGTTGAGGGCATTCACATACCCCTTTGGCAGGCGTTAGAGACCGCATATCAGGTGATGGATCGCACGCAACTGAATGCCTCTTCAATGCTACAAGATGTCATAAACAGTCGAACAACAGAAATAGATGCCATCTGCGGTTACATCGTTATGCTTGGCAAGCGAAGTCAAATCGCCACACCTTATAACCTGCAACTACTTCAGCTGGTTAAGTCATTAAATTAAAAAAGCCGATAGAAATCGGCTTTTTTAATGTTCGTGATGGTATTAAGTTAATTCATCACTCTGGCTTATAAACCTTTACATTCATAAAACCATTTTCATGTAAGATCAACGCTTGCAGCTGACTCATCACCCCTTTAGTACAATATAAATAGTACTCTTTGTCTTGTGGTAAATCGGCAAACTTAGTTGCAAGGCGGAAGAAAGGTAAGTGCACTATCTCTACCCCCTCTATTTCAAGAGGATTGGCATCTTCTTCGTCCGGCGAGCGAATATCAAGCACAACACCATTTTCTGGTAATTCGCTGGCCGTTTCAGCTTCTTTCACTTCTTCTTTGGCTTCCGCTTCAATGTCGCGGATATCTTTAATCACTGCGTTGCTCACTACGGTATCTAGTACATCAAAGTCAAACTTTTGCTCTTCCGCGATAATCGTATCGAGTTTGGCTTTAACCGTCGGCTTTTTAGAGATCACACCACAATATTCTGGCATAGCTTCAGCCATTTCTATGGTGCCGATCTCACGGGCAATCTTAATAATATCAGCTTTATCATGCTGGATAAGTGGACGTACAATCAGCGTTTCAGTTACACGGTCAATCACATTAAGATTCGCTAATGTTTGGCTTGATACTTGGCCGATACTTTCACCTGTTACAAGCGCAGGAATACCATATTTTTCAGCAATTTTACTGCCAGCACGCATCATCATACGCTTGAGGACAACGCCCATTTGCCCACTCTCGATATTCTCAAGTATTTCAGCCACAACAGGCTCAAAGTCAACACTAATAAACTTAACACGGTGCGTTGAACTAAAGCGCTTCCACAAATAATGGCTGACCTGCTTCACACCAATTTCGTGCGCTGCACCACCTAAGTTAAAGAATAAAAAGTGCGTACGTGCACCTTTTCTGATCATCTGATAACTCGCTACACCTGAATCAAAACCACCTGAGATCAAAGACAAGACTTCTTCTTGAGTGGGTAATGGAAATCCGCCAATGCCGTAGTGGGTATGAGTGACAATGTAGGCAAGTTCACCTTTAATCTCAATTTTTACGGTGACTTCCGGCTTGCTTAGTTTAACCTTTGCACCGGGTACATTTTGATTTAAACCGCCACCCACGTAGCGTTCAACATCACTTGATGTGAAATCATGCTGACCATTGCGCTTTACACGTACGCAGAATGTTTTGTTTTCTATGGTATGTCCAGCTAGTTCAAGCGTGCGTTGATATATATCATCGAGGCTATTAAACGGTGTCTCTTGCACTTCAATAAATTGCACTATCCCTGGAATACGTTTCAAATTATCAATAAAAACGGCACGCGTTTTCTCGCAAGTACGCTCGCTTGTAACCGCGATATTGTCCCAGTTATTTTTTACCCTTACTTTATCGTCAAAGCGACTTAAGATGATTTCAATGTTCTTCTCTAATAATTTAGTGAAGCGTTTACGGACTGATTTGCTTTTGATAGCAATTTCAGGATGTAGTTTGACGATAAATTTAAGCATAGAAAATAACTCTTTTGCGGGCGAATGCGCGCCGGAACATCGGGCGCGCGATTATAGCAAATTTCTATGCGTCTAGGAAATAAACAAACCAATAAGTTGTTTATCTAGGCAATACTGGGAAGAGATTGGTCAGCCAATTCTTGGTATTGTGTCTGTAATTGTTGAATTTTTGCAACGCTTAGCTCAGTGCAATACGGTTTGAATAGCATTAATACTTTCACAATACCGTTGTAAATATCTTGCTGCTCAAGCACGCCGGTCATGCGACGCGCCTTAACGTAAGGCGTCCAAAAACTCACTGTCATCTTTAACATATGCGCAAGTTCTGTCGCATCAGCGTCACTAATATCAATCACGCGACTGTTTCTTAAACCGATTACTACCAAACGCACTTGTGCAAAGAGATCCGATTGAAACTCAATGTATTGTTTTTTCAATACACCATCTCTGGCCAATATATCCGTGAGATTATCGTAGAAAAAATGATAACGCCACATGAGCTCAAACAATGAATCTAAATATTTAGTTAGTTGCTCAAGAGGCTCAAAATCCGTATCCAGCGGTTTAAAGTGAGTACTCAAGTGCTCTCGATACAAGGAGAAGATATTGCGAATGATATCCTCTTTATTTTTAAAGTGATAATACAAGTTACCGGGACTTATCCCCAGATTGGATGCAATATGATTCGTGGTAATTGCACGTTCACCATGTAGGTTAAACAACGCAATACTGGTACGAATTATTTTTTCCTTGGTATTCATATCCTGCTCTCTATGACACGCGTTAAATATTAGGATGTGCGTTTCGCTAACTGGGCCAGTATAGCCAATCCGCGAAAGTGAAAATAGCACTAAAGGGTATATGATATAAGCGCCTAATGTGCAAAGCAGACCAGTGAAATGTCTGTAAAATATTGCTACCATAGAGCAAATTTTTTAACGATGTAGTGTTATGAAAGTTACCGCTTTATACCCAGGTACATTTGATCCGTTGACCAACGGCCATGCCGATTTAATTAAACGTGCCGCCAAAATGTTTGATGTCGTTTTACTTGCTATCGCTCATAACCCCAACAAGCAACCTTGCTTTTCATTGGAGCAAAGAGTCTCCTTAGCCGAGCAGGTACTGGCCGAACACAAAAACGTCAAAGTAATTGGTTTTTCAGGGCTTTTAGTCGACTTAGCAAAACAACAAAAAGCTAATGTATTGCTCCGAGGCATACGCGCCGTGTCAGATTTTGATTATGAGTTTCAGCTGGCTAACATGAACAGAAGGTTAAATCCTGACCTTGAAAGCGTATTTTTAACACCTTCAGAACGTAACTCTTTCATTTCTTCAACATTAGTTAAGGAGGTGGCGCTACATAACGGTGACGTGAGTGAATTTGTTCATCCTATTGTAGCTAGAGCTTTACAGGAAAAATTACACGGATGAAAATAAAAAACCTGACTTTAAGTTTTGCACTCGCCTTTAGTGCCCAAAGTATTGCTAGTCCTTGGATAAACACGGAAGAAGTCGAGCTCAAACACTCTATCGATTTGCTAGTAAGCCAGGGCTTGATCAGCCGGCCCGTCACTCAATTTCCACTATTATGGCAAGGGATAGTACAAGATTTAGCGATGATTGAGGCTGAAAACGTACCTGAATCGGCTCAATTTGCACTCGCACATGTGCGTCACGCATTAGTACAAGCTAAGCGCAAGAAATATTCAAGTATTAAAGCGCTCTATGACAGTCAACCTGAAACTTTAGATGGCTTTGGACAGCGTGATGCAGCCAAAACAAGTATCGAAAGCTATAGCATTATTACAAAAAAGAACGTCAGCGCTAAAGTACAGGTCAACTACACCAACAACGCGCTGGATAAGAAAGAGATAAACCACTACGGCAGCCATTTAGCTTTGCTGTTTGGCAATTGGTCTCTCAGTGCTGAACGTCTAAATTATTGGTGGGGACCTGCTAACGAAAACGCACTGATGTTGTCAAACAACGCAGCGCCAATGCAAGCGATACGCTTAAGTCGTGCAAATAGTAATTACGCCGGCCCAAGTTTGTTCTCATTTGTTGGCCCATGGCAATTGACCGCAATCAAAGCGAAACAAAGACCAAAGTTAACCGATACCCAAAGCGGTGATTTATGGGGACTGCGTCTATCCAGCTCCCCAATCAAGGGGCTTGAGTTAGCATTTAGTACCATCGCAAGCGATTTTGTACTAGAGCAACCCACACTCAACAATAAACCACGTGTAAAACAGCGCTTAAGTAGCCTTGATGCTAAATACTCTGGCACTCTATTCTCTTTACCTTTAGCGATATATGCCGAAGCTGCTGGTAATAACGATTCTGGTATTTTACCTGATGAGGCGTCATATACCTTTGGTATTGAACATTTTATGGGCAACCATGAGTATCGTATAAAAAGCTATTTGGAATACACCGATGGCATTACTGACTGCAAAGCACAACAGCCAAGTTTTCAATGTCAATTTGGTAGTGCACTAGGTGGTGGTGAGTATACTCAGCGCCAGCAATGGCTAGGCGCTGCAATTGGACCACAAGCAAAAAGTATCACTTTGGCTAGTAATTATCACCGCATGTCCGGGTTTGGCGGCTTCGTAAAACTCAAGTTTATCGACTTTGAGAATTTGAATACCGAACGCAGTTTAATTGAAGTGGGCTACCAACAGGGCCTGTTTAAAGGTCTCCTAAAGGCGAGTGTGAGCGCTTGGCAAGACAAATATACTAATAAAGACAACGACACCAAAGGTGCGCTTAAATTAAGCTGGGAATACCAGTTTTAGTTAACCTGACATTTGAATATGGGTGATGAAACAAGCATTGTTTTTGCAAGCTGACCTCAACCTCGCGTAAGCGAAGTTGAGGTTAAGTATCAAAAAATATTAAACAATAAAATGCTCAATTTGTATTTTACTTTTGCTCTTCTACTTCTTAGCTTCGAGCAAACAGCGAAAATAACTTTTCCTTAAGTACTCTAAGCTTCAAAAAATCTATATTCGTGCATATACCCACGTTCAAACATATTGCAAAAACTTTGCCCAATCCAGCATAAACATACCATAACCACCATGCCTCTTTTTGACCATATATGACCTGATCCACGTACATAACAGCAAACTGTATATTGTTTGCGATAGAAAACACCAACAAATAGAAAAATGCAACACTGTAACGCAGCCGCAGCAAGGTATGCAGCGCCCAAAGTAACAAAATTAGCTCAAGATCATATATCATGTATAAGATATAAGGGTTCATGATAAATGGGGTAACGTGCCAGTCCAATCCTGTAAAAGACAGGCTATAAGATACCGTCGTCAAACCTAACGTTAGCAGTACAGAGCCTCTGTTCTCATGTTTCCCACTCTTAAAAAATAAGTAGTAGAAAAATGCAACTGTCATCGTTGCCAAGTTAATCATGAGCAGAATATCTGCCAAATCATAGAAAAAGAATTTTTTTAAAGTCATTGAAATAAGAATCTATGTGCAACATACAAACAAGGCCAAGAGTGTTAATCTCTTACGATCTGGCGATTTAGCAAAGCCTGTTTATTTTGTAGACACCATTGATGTTTTTGTACTCCCTTTAATTTGATGACAAAAGCGCAACAATAAAAGTACATCCCGGTTCAAAATGAGCACTACAACCATTAACAGATCAAAGAAATTGATAGATGCACTATAGAAAGGCCAGAACCACCAAACTTCCCGAGTTCCAATCATATAAGTATCAACATGCATAGCAAGAAGTAGACTGCCATTGGCAGCTAAGCCAAACATCACATAAAAGTAAGCAACCGAATGTTTCAACTTAAAATACCAATGACCCCATCCGATAAGAACGATAGTTAATACATCGAAGGTAAACCAAAAGAAGTAACGAAACTCAGAGCTGAAGACTACATCGAAGAAATGATTACTCAGAAAATAGGAAGCTGCCATTACCCCTGATGTAATGAGCAATGACGTATTTTGTGTTAATTTCAAACAAAAGAAAAAGAAATTAAACACAAACGCCAGAACCATTCCCAACAACAAAATCGTATCAAAATGTAGACTTAGCTCACCAAACAAGTGACACCCTTACTATTAACTTCTAAAGTTATTTTTCCTCGGAGGATAAACGCCGCCACCTCGAGATCCGAAGACATTAACTAATAACTTTTTATTTGTTAGTACCTTATCAGATAGTTGACAAGTTTGACCAGCATCTTGCGATATATTCAATTTTTTATCATTTTTACCTAATAAATGTAATAGTTTCATTTCAACCTCATTAACTTTTTGGAAGAGTACAAAAATTAACCTTTTTGTTACATGAAGAATGTGAAGCAAATGTTGGGCCAATATTTTATTGACACTAAAAGTTAGGGATTGAAATCAAAAAGTTTTTAGGTGTTAAAGGGTTAGAAATAAAAAAGGCGCTTGGGATCCGCCAAGCGCTTTTTTGCGTCTTTCAGGGAGTTTAAGCAACAAACTTACACGGGATCACCGTACCTTTTGCTACCTTTAATATGAATTCCATCGCCACTTCATCACAGTGCTCTTTACGTAAGCAGAGATCACAGTCTTTCATAACCTTTTCAGGCAAAGTGTCTTTGGTGCAATAGCTAAATCCTTGTTTAGTAAAAAAACCTGGCACTCGCGTTAATACAATAATGCGATTAAGTGCGAGCTTTTTGGCCTTGGTGAGTAAATGCTGTACCAATTGCATACCTTGCCCTTTTACCGGTGTTTGCGGATCAACACCTAAAGAGCGTATTTCAGCAAGTCCTGTGTCATAAATATACAATGACGCACAGCCTGTTATTTTTCCGTTAACCACAGTAACCGCAAACTCATTGATTGAATGGATCATATCGCTCTTAGCACGCGGCAAATTTTCGCCGACTTTTGCCCAATGTTGAATTAAAGCGGCAATCGCATCTACATCATTTAAAGTCGCATCCCTCACTAAGATTTGCTGTTTTTTTTTCGCACTACGGACTGCATGCTCGACTTGCGTCACTGATGTACCACCGAGCGCCTGACGCGCAGCTATACCGGCATCAAGTTCTAGTACAGGATAAACATCGTCATCGATATCAGGACAAACTTCTTGGAATACTTCTAAACTCAAACTTTCCAAACTTTTGCCCTGAGCGATGGCTATTTGCACAAGTTGACCAACAATATGATGTCCTTCTCTAAATGGGATCCCTTTCGCAACTAGGTAGTCGGCAAGCTCGGTGGCATTAGAATGCCCCCCTTTTGCCGCTTCACGTGTTACATCGCCATTCACTTTTAGGCCTTTAATGCAAGCTTCTGCCATATGAATACATGCCAACCATGTTGGCATCGCATCAAAAAGACCTTCTTTGTCTTCTTGCATATCTTTGTTATACGCAAGCGGCAAAGCTTTAAGAGTCATCATCATGGCGCTAAATGCCCCAAAAACTCGACCCGTTTTGCCACGAATAAGCTCTAGTGCATCAGGGTTTTTCTTTTGTGGCATTAATGAAGAGCCAGATGTCACACTGTCCGCTAACTCAATAAATGCTGCTTCACCAGAATTGTAAAAAATTAAATCTTCAGCAAATCGGGATAAATGCATCATTGAAATACTAGCAACACTGAGCAATTCAACCACAAAGTCTCTATCCGATACCGAGTCCAAACTATTACGGCTGGCGTGACTAAAACCCAAATTGGTGGCAAGCACTTCTCTATCAATCGGGTAAGCAGTACCGGCCAAAGCCCCACTGCCCAGTGGACAAACATTTAAGCGCATTAACGCATCTTGCAAGCGTGACTCATCACGTTCAAGCATTTCAACATAAGCCATACACCAATGGCTAAACAAGATGGGTTGCGCACGCTGCAAGTGCGTGTAACCAGGCAAGATAGTGCCTAATTCACGCTCTGCCAAATCAACAAACGCCGACTTTAGAGCGCCCAACGCAGCAAGCAATTGCTCTGCGCTTTGTCGGCTCCACAACCGAAAGTCAGTTGCAACCTGATCGTTGCGGCTTCTACCCGTGTGCAGCTTCTTAGCCAGATCACCCACTTGTTCAATCAGTTTCGCTTCAACATATGAATGAATATCTTCATAGCCTGCGCTCGCTACCTCTAATGGGTTGGCTTGAACTTGCTCAAGCAATTGATTTAATGCAGCAATTAAGTCTTGATGCTCTTGTTCACTCAGCACATTGACTTGCAACAGTGCACCAGCCCATGCGATTGAGCCAACAATATCCTGCTCAGCCAGTTGATAATCAAATGGCAGTGAGTCATTAAACTGTTTAAATGCCGCATCAGGCCCTGATGAAAAACGCCCGCCCCATAACGCCATAATGTTTCTCCTAACGTTCTGTATTACGACTTTTTATTTAACGCCGCGATGCGGCTAGAAAGTGAAAACAAACGAATAAACCCTTCAGCGTGTAATTGGTCATATACATCATCTTCACCGAATGTTGCAAAGTCTTCGCTGTACAAGCTATTGATAGACTGTTTTTGTACTGCACTCACTTGGCCTTTGTATAACTTGAGCACGACTTCGCCTGAAGCAACTTGTGCCAACGCTTCAGCGCCCGCCAAAATTGACTCTTTTAAAGGTGTAAACCAGCGGCCGTCATACACCAAGTGCGCAAATTCATTGGCGAGAGTTTCTTTCCACTTACGACTCGATTTATCAAGCACTAACTCATCAATCGCTTGCAATGCAGCCATGATCACCGTGCCTCCCGGCGTTTCATAACAACCACGCGATTTCATGCCAACCAACCGGTTTTCCACGATATCAACACGACCAACACCATGCGCTGCAGCTATATTGTTGAGTTGAACCAAGCATTGATAAGGGCTATAGCGCTCACCATTAACAGCAACCACTTGACCTTGCTCTACCATAACCGACACAAACTCTGGTTTATCAGGCGCCTGCTCAGGAGATATCGTCATAGTCCAAACTTGTTCGCTCGGTTGATTCCAAGGGTTTTCCAGTTCACCCCCTTCATGAGAAATGTGCCAAGCATTAGCATCACGACTATAAATTTTTGTTGCCGATGCAGCGCATGGAATATTACGCTCAGCTAAGTATTCAAGCAGTGACTCGCGACTCGATAGGTCCCACTCTCGCCAAGGTGCAATCACCTTTAAATCTGGCGCTAACGCAGCGAAGCAAGACTCAAAACGCACCTGATCATTACCTTTGCCAGTGCAGCCATGAGACAATGCGTCCGCGCCTACCTTACGTGCAATTTCAACCTGTGCTTTGGCTATAATTGGCCGTGCCATTGAAGTACCGAGTAAATAGGTACCTTCGTAAATCGCGCCAGTTTTTAAAGTGGGATAAATGTAATCGCTAACTAACTGTTCTTTTAGATCCACGATGTGACATTCAGATGCCCCCGAAGCAATGGCTTTTTCTTCTACGCCTACAAGCTCTTCTTCGCCTTGGCCAACATCCGCCACAAACGCCACCACTTCACAGCCGTAGTTTTCTTTCAACCAAGGCACAATCGCCGAAGTGTCTAACCCGCCAGAATACGCCAATACTACTTTTTTAATTTCGCTCATTTTGTTTTACTTCCTTACACGTAATTTGGATTTAACAGTGATACCAGCAGCGCATTCTGGGCATGCATACGATTTTCTGCTTGCTGAATAATTTTTGAACTCTCGCCATCCATCACCTCGGAGGTGATCTCATATTCACGGTGCGCAGGTTGGCAATGCAAAACCGTACTCGCCCCCGTTTGCTGTAATAGCGATTGATTAATTTGGTACGGCAAAAAGGTTTGCTTAACTTGTTCCAAGCACGCGTTGTTGCCCATCGACACCCAAGTATCCGCATACAGAGCATTCGCCCCTACTGCGGCTTCAACACGGTCACTAATCAATACTGATGCGCCGTTAGCTGCCGCAATTTGCTCGGCTTGTTTTACGATTTGTGCGTCCGGCGAGTGGCCTTTCGGGCATACAGCCACAAAGTCAGTACCAAGCGTTGCAGCCAACAGCATGAGAGAATGAGTGACATTATTACCTTCCCCCAAATAAGCGAGTTTGAGCTGACTCACATCACCATGAACCTCTTGCAGTGTTAAAAAATCGGCTAAGGCTTGGCACGGGTGATAAAGGTCACACAAGCTGTTAATCACTGGAATAGAGGCATGTTCTGACAAAGTGTTTAAAGTGCTATGATGATTGACGCGCGCAACCAATCCATCCGCCCATGCGGAAATATTTAAAGCAAAATCTTTGACCGACTCACGAGAGCCCATTGCGCCATTTTGCTGATCAAGATACACAGCATGCCCGCCTAATTTATTGATACCAATGTCAAAAGATAAACGAGTGCGTAAACTGGGTTTTTCATAAAGCGTGACTATCGACTTACCCGCCAATGCATGAGCATACTCTTGCGGCTGATTTTTAATGTTTTGCGCAAGTTGTAATAGTTTCAAAATCTTTGCTTGGTCTAACTCTAGACCGGTTAAAAAGTGTTGTATCATGTGCTTTCCTATGGAGTGATCTGTGTACCAACGTGTGCGCCTTCGAGTAGCGCACCAAGATTTTCTGGCTTTTGCCAACTTGAGATATACACACCACGTCGTAAGTGTTGGGCTGCGCGAAGGCTGGTCTTAACTTTGACCTCCATTCCGCCCACTATCACTCCTGTTTCGACTAACACCTCAATTTGTGTTTGATTGAGTTGATGCAGAGGTTGCTTATTGGCATCAAGCACCGCCTCCACATCCGTCATAAAAATCAGTTCAGCATTAAGGTGGCTGGCAATCGCGGCTGCAGCTTCATCGGCGTTGACGTTAAACAATTGTCCATTCTTGCCAATACCCACAGAACTAATCAGTGGCGTTCGACCAAGCTCAAGCATTGCCGCCAATAAACTGGGCGCACCTTCAATGCATTCACCTACTTGCCCTAGCGCTTTCAATTTTTGCTGTGCAAAAAGGCCCGCTTCGTATAAACAACAACCTACGGGCTGTAAACCTGCGGTAATGGCCTGTGCCATCAACTGCTTATTAGCACATCCCGCCAAAGCGCCAACGATGTAAGGCATTTGTTCTTTGGGGCTAATACGCAAACCTTGATGTTTTGCAGTCGCAAACCCTGCATCAGTTAACCAACGGTCAACCAGCGCACCACCGCCATGCACCACAACAAACTGCTTGCTGTTATCTTGCTTACTCACTTGAGCAAGCTGATTGAATAAAGCGCTGGCCGCATCTTCTTTGTCCAGTACCGCGCCACCTACTTTGATAACCCAAGTTTGCATTACCAAGCTCCTTTTAAGCCTAACTCTGGATTTAACTGACTCGCGAGGTTCATGCATTGCAAGGCCTGACCTGCCGCGCCCTTGAGTAGGTTATCAATGGCAGCAACAACAATAAGTTGTGCACCTTGTTGTTGCCAACCGATATCAACATAAGGCAAACCTGCAACACTCTTAATTGAAGGTAATTGTGCCCCTTTAAGTCTAATCAGCGGCTCATCGGCCAAGGCCTGATACGCTTGTTCAACTTGGTTAAGCGTAACTTCTGGCTTTAGCTGCACATAAATGGTTTCTAAAATGCCGCGCGCAAAATTGCCCAAATGTGGGGTGAATAACACCTCATGACCAAGATATTGACTGATTTCGGGAGTGTGGCGATGGTTAAACAGACCATAGGGAGAAAGCGATACTTCACAAAAGTGCGTATTAATACTGGCTTTTCGACCTGCACCAGTGACACCAGAGACCGCATTGATGATAATTTTTTCATCAGCGATTAAATCAGCTTGCTTGAGTGGCTTAAGCGCATTTAAAGCAGCCGTTGGATAACAACCTGCAACCGCTACGAGTTGCGCCTTGGCGATTGCTTGTGCGTTCCACTCCGCCAATCCATATTCGGCCTGTTCAAGCCACTGGGGATATGGGTGGTTAAAGCCATAGTAAGTATCATAATCACTGCTGTTAGATAAACGATAACCACCTGATAAGTCAAACACTTTTTTACCCATTTCAAGGAAGCGTGGTGCCAGCTCTACACTCACTTTATGATCGGTACATAAACACACGTAATCCGCGTATAGCTCAATTTCTTGATATGCTTTTTCATTTAAAGGTAATAAGGGCGTGTCGAGCAAAACTCCATGCTCAGGATATAACTGGCTCAATAACTTGTTTTTATCCAAGCTTTGCTCTGACACGTAACAACCCGACAGGGAGAAGTTGGGATGCTTTGCTACTAAACTGGCTAACTCTGCGCCGCTGTATCCGCTGGCACCTACTAAGGCTACATTCAACATTTTTTACTAAAGCTCTCTTTTTATATTGCGTTTATGGGTCTAGATGAAATTAAATGGTGAATGAGTATCGTCGCATGCCAGCACCTAAAATATTTATGCTAAAAAAGTGAATTGATATTCATACTAAACACCTTTAAATTGTTATGCAAATACTTTAAATAAATATTTTTGGATTTTTTATGACCAACCCGAATTTTTTAACTATGTATGAGCAATTAATTGCTCACCCCTCCGTCAGTGCACTCGATCCCACACTCAACATGAGCAACCGTCCAGTCATAGAACTATTAGCTAACTGGTGCGAAAATTTAGGCTTTAAAGTAGAGATCAGTGAACTAGATTCAGCTCCAGGGAAATTCAATCTGATCGCCAAACGAGGCGAAGGAAGTGGTGGGCTGATGCTTGCGGGTCACACGGATACTGTGCCATTTGATGACAGTCGTTGGAACCATGATCCGTTCCAACTAAAAGAACAAGACAATAAGCTGTATGGGCTCGGCTCAATTGATATGAAAGGATTTTTTGCTTTTGTACTGAATGCAATTCAAAGCTTAGATGCGCAATCAAGTACGCAAACAGCTCCCATCATCATTTTAGCGACGGCCGATGAAGAAACAACCATGGCCGGTGCCCAGCAAATAGCAAAGCACGCTGATTTAAAACCCGCACAGTGTGTGATTGGCGAACCAACCGATATGACTCCTGTGTACACACATAAAGGGCACATGAGTAGTGCAATACGTATTCTTGGTCGCTCAGGGCATAGCTCCGATCCTGATAGAGGACTCAATGCCATTGAAGTGATGCACAAAGTAATTGCAAACTTATTACAGCTGAAAGAAGAATTAAAGAATAAATATTCACTCCCTGATTTTGCTATTCCTTACCCAACTTTAAACTTAGGGCACATTCATGGTGGCGATAACGCTAACCGCATTTGCGGTTGTTGTGAGCTGCATATCGATCTAAGGCCTTTACCGGGTTTGAGTATAAAACAGTTACAAATGTTGCTGCTTGATGCCGTCTCGCCCATTAACGAGCAATACCCGAATAGTGTTGAAGTGATTGATTTACATGATCCCATCCCCGCTTTTAGTGGCCGCACCGATAGCGCACTAGTACGTATGGCAGAAAAACTTTCTAATACTAAAGCTGTGGCTGTAAATTACTGCACTGAAGCGCCTTTTATTCAACAATTAGGTTGTGAAACGATTGTGATGGGTCCGGGCAGCATTGAACAAGCGCACCAGCCAGATGAGTTTTTAGCGATGGAGAAGATTAAGCCTACACAGGAGATACTGCAAAAGTTGATTACAACGTATTGTTTTTAATTTAAATAAATATTTTAAAATGAGGTATTAGATAATACCTCATGCCATACACTTACTGCTTACATTTCACATTCTGTGCCGTAAGTTAAAGGGTCGGTAGTCGGTTTATCACAATTGCAGCTATTAACGTTCATTGATCCAAATCCTCCAGCTACAGCAGGCGTTGCTTTTGCTGGTAAAGTACGAGCTTTGTTAGATAGGTTTTTAATGCTCTTTTTTGATAGTTTTAGGTTCATTATTATCATCCTTTAATATAACCATTGTTGAAACTGTAATAAAACTATCAAGATATCGTTCCAATTTCAAACATAATCTTCATGAAATCAGCAAGCAGAGTAACGAGCCTACTCTACTTGCTTTCAACTGGTTAAATTGGCGAACCAGGAGGCATTTTCAGCGCTTTAAAGCCATTTGGCCATGTTCCGCTGTCAAGGAACTGCTGAACTTGTCGGGCAAGTTCATGACGAAACGCCGTTTGCTCATTCACATCGCTAAACAATGACTGCTGATCAAACTGTTTAGCAACACGCATCAGTTGATAGCGTAATTGTGCCTGCACCTCAGGCTCAACTTTATCTGAATTGGCTAACTGAGCTATGCGTGCAGCAGTTAGAAACTGTAAGCGCTGTGTTAGTTTTTGCTCCATACCTGTGTTGGCATTAGCATCAAATACTTTTCTATAAAGGCTGTTCATCACTTCATTTAAACCTAAGTATTTATTACTGCGAGCATGTTGCTGCGATAAGCGGTTTAAACGCTGTGCATTTAGTAACAACGACAAGCTATGATTGACCGCCACCTCAGGCAATGCCATGGCATCAAGTACCAATCCAGTTCTGCCATAAATGCTTTCGCGGGTTTTGCTTTCGCCATACGCTTTGGGTGGGATCAAAGCTAAAATGCTATCGGGAATACGCAGCTGCTGTGCATCAAGCGTCATAAGTAACGCATTAAGCGCTTTTTGCTGCATCTCTTTACCCACCACTTGCGCACCTTTTATTGCCTGTTCACCGCGCACTTCATAGTCGTAGTCGACACCACCAATAAGCTTGACAGCAGACTCCACTTGATAGCGGTGGAATAAGTAAAGCGGCACCAGCTTCTCTTCAAGCTGTGATAACGCAACACCCGTTTTAATGTTATTAATACCAAAAGTGTTTAACGCTTGCTGGCGGATGCTCAGTACACGCGCAAGCTCGTCCGCAGGATCGGCACCGTTGTCCCATAAGTGTGCCGTTGGATGTGCGCCGCCTTGTGCACGCGCATCACTATCAGAAATAAACTCTAAGCCCAATTCACGATTCTCAGCCAAAATATCTGCTAGCGCTTTTGCTTCATCGGCTTGACTGAAATCACTGTAACCATACTTGATAACTTGTGTGTCCCACTGGCCCATGCCTTTTGCATAACCTTGAGTAACATCTAATTGGCCCTGCTCGTTAAAGCTTACTAAAGGATGCGGATAATCCATCACCGACGCACGATCTTTCATCGACGCTGAGAAATTATGGGCAATACCTAACGTGTGACCAATTTCATGGGCACTGAGCTGACGAATACGATTTAGGGCCATATCATGTAGCCGAGTGACTATTTCATCCCCTTTCACAAATGGTGCAGCTAACGCTTCAGCAATTAAGATGTCTTGGCGAACGCGCAACGAACCTAGCGTCACATGGCCTTTGATGATCTCACCGGTACGAGGGTCAATCACCGACGCACCATAAGACCAACCGCGTGTAGCACGGTGCACCCATTGGATCACGTTATAACGAATGTCCATAGGGTCCGCTGTTTCTGGCAGTATTTTTATCTGAAATGCATTTTTATAACCCGCAGCGGCAAACGCATCATCCCACCATTTTCCGCCTTCGAGTAATGCAGTCTTCACAGGCTCTGGCACGCCAGGATCTAGGTAGTAAACAATCGGCTCAACCGGTTCACTTACCTCAGCACTAGGGTCTTTTTTCGCTAAGCGGTGACGTGGGATATAACGCACTAACATCGACTCACCCAAAGGCGCTGAATAGTCTTTATGCTCAATGCTCCAATACCCTGATTGCGGGTGGAACTCGCGCGGCTGGTAGTTATCATCCGGCAGCTTCACGAGCGAGTGATGTTGATGCACCGTGATAGCATACGGATCGGCACTGGCTTGACGCACATACTCACCCGGCTTTGAGCCGGTAAAAGTCAACACTGCCTCTAACTCTGTATTTTCAACAAATGCTTTGCTGCGATCCATGAATACTGCACTACGCGATTTATCTAAGCTAAAACTGCCCTGCCCGCGCTGTGCTAAAGTGCGACTCACTGCATGTACATCCGACAGCAAATATGGGGTGTAGTCGATAAGCACACTGTCATTGTCCTCTGCCACCACTTTAAAGCCTTGCAAAATACTCGATGCAAATGCTTCATTGACACTTTGCTGCTCAGCTTTGTTATCAGAGCTTGCTCGATAATAGCTATTGAGTGCACGCAACATCACTTTGTCACCAAAACGCTCAAACTGAACCATATACGTGCCCCCCAACTGACCTCGGTCTAAGCCGATGTCATTGGAACCTACGCCGTAAGGTAGGCTATGCTGAAGTAGAAAAGGTTGCTTGAGTTTATCAACATCTAAATAAATTTTGCCATTGCTGGTATCGGCATAAAAAGAGTAGTAACCCGGAAAACGATTTAACTTATCAGTAAACTCATCAATGGGCTTAATTGCTGCGGCAGCTTGAGTTATCATAGTGCCCAGCAAAGTACAGAGAATGAAAGATAGTGTGCCTATTTTTCGCATATTCTTACCTTGTTATTAGTGGTTTTTATGGCTGTTCTAATCCCAGTATATAAAATTGTATACAAAACACAGCCATTTTAAGACGAAATTCAGTGAAGCTATCTGTCACCTCTCACATTTTATGACGATAGCCACAACGTTATCAGGATCAAAAACTATGCGTAGACTCCCTCCAGTGCTTATTGAAGACGGTTGCTCACGAGAGCTATTGTCTCTTATCCGTACCATTTTAGCGGCTTGTAAAGAAATCTCTTTCCGTGTGGGTCAAGGTGCCCTGTCTGGTGTACTTGGTTCAACCCTAGATGAAAACATTCAGGGTGAAACCCAGAAAAAACTGGATGTTCTATCAAATCAGTTATTAAAAGATATTTTGCTTGAGTCTGGCTACGTGAAAGCCATTGCGTCGGAAGAAGAAGATTACACCGTAGCGGGCAATCCTGATGCGGAATATATCGTGGCCTTTGATCCATTAGACGGTTCGTCAAACACCGATATTAACTCACTGGTTGGCACTATTTTTTCCATTATGAAAGCGCCAAAAGATGCCGACCCAGCTGACGAAACGATTTTTATGCAGCCTGGCCACCAGCAAGTTGCCGCAGGGTATGTACTCTACGGCCCATGCACCACATTGGCTTTAACAATTGGTAAAGGTACGCGTATTTTCACCTTGGATAAAACCCACGGCAGCTTTATGTTGACCGAAGAGTTTGCAAAAATTCCTGAAGACACCAAAGAGTTTGCCATCAATGCGTCTAACCAACGTCATTGGCAACCTGCCATGCAAAACTACGTGAATGACCTTTTGGCAGGTGAAACTGGCCCACGTGGTAAAAACTTCAACATGCGTTGGATTGCCGCCATGGTCGGTGATGTACACCGCGTGCTTTGCCGAGGAGGCTTATTCACTTATCCTGCGGATACCAAAGACCCTAATAAACCATTTAAATTGCGTTTACTTTACGAAGCGAATCCTATGGCCATGTTGGTTGAGCAAGCCGGTGGGATTGCCCATACAGGTGAAGAGCGTATTTTGGACATCAACCCACAAGAGATCCACCAGCGCGTTTCGGTGATCTTAGGCTCTAAAAATGAAGTTGAGACCTGTTTGGGTTATCATAGATAATTAATATTTTAGAGTGGCACTTTCATAGTGCTACTCTTCAAGCTCACTCTTCTTCGAGGCCTACCTCAACTTTTACACCTTTATTTCTTAGCTTACTTATTATCTCTTGGGGTAACTTTTCTTGAACCGACGAATAGCGACAATCCAGCACTTCTAAATGCTTCATTTCTAGCAGAGGACTCCAATCACTCACTGAATCAAAAGTGCAGTTATGAAACAGAAGAACTTTAAGCTCCGTAAAATAATTTACAAATTTCCAATCATCCACATCACATTCTGCGAGCCCAAATACTTTCAGCTTCTTATTTTTTGTTATTTCCAAGTGAGCAGTATTCACTTCACTTACAATGCAAAACTGTAAATGAGAAAAATCCGTAAGGCTGCTGAATAGATCAGCGCTGGGCTTTATTAAGACCACCGAGCGAAGATTAGGAGGCAGATGTTCATGATTCACAACCATTACGTTTGGAGCATTCAAATCAAGGCGTTTAACCTTTTCAAAATGACTTAAATTGGGCAACGAATTAAAAGTACCATTAAGATCTAATTCTGTAATATTCAAGTCTGGAAGACGCTCAATTTGCTCTTTTTCTGAGCAATATAATGACAGCTTTTCTAACTTCTCTAACTTACTTAGCCAAGATAAATCTCTAAAGCCAAGACTAGATAACTGCTTTGACTCCTTCATCAGATTAGTTATACGGCTAGTGTCTTTTGCCACCACTAGAGAAATACCTAGAGCGTCTTCATTTAACTCATAAAAGCTACACATTCCTGAGAAAAAAGCATAAGTAATATGATTTTCCACAGTGCCGGTTAATTTATCCGATAGCTTTACTGCCACATTGGTAATGATTTTCGCCTCAAGTCCAACTCGAGTTTCAGAGTAAACTTTCTGTGTTGGAAATAGTGCTTGATAGATTTTATCTGCTTGCTTTCTGCTTTTACCTTGTGCGGCAAATTCTTCGAACACTAATTGCCATATCTCTTCCCAACTGGCTTGGTTGGTCGATTCTACGAGACTGTTAAATATCGTTTGCTCTTCCTTAATTTCGGCATAATGCACGCTGATATAGTAAGCACAAAAATATTCTTGAAACGATAAATGACTAAAGCCAAATACCTCTTCGCCAGCGTCATTGCCTTTGGGAATAAAAAAGCCAGTGCGACGCTGTAGATACTCAATCAATTGCGCACTATATTTATCAACTTCGTCGACTTTTAAAATCTCGGTCAACTGCAAATCAAAAAATAACTTAAGCTGAGCATAAGAAATATTATGAATTGCCGCATTGCCGACTTCAGGTAGCGCTTCTCGGGCATGCTCCAACTCATCCTCATTCAGCGCTTTGAGCGATTGCTTGGGTAGAGGAAGCCGTCCCGCATGCATGCAATAAGCAAGTTTACCCAACCAGTTACGAATATCTTGATAGTCAAAATCCGTATTCGGTTTAAACTTGAGTTTGCGCGCCTTATCCATCGATTCTAAATAGGTGCCAACAATGCGGCGATAAAGCTCCGCTCGACCGTGGGGCAAGCTGCCTCTGCGCCATTGAATAAAGCTAATCAAGTTTAGTAGCACAGGAATACGCGACAGCGCATCCAATTGCGCTAAGTCTTGGTTAATTTCTGTGATGTTCTCAACAAATTCATCGCGCTGCTCTTTATTCGGTGGCAAGTATTGCTCCACCCAGTTTTTAGCAAAACGCCCGCGCTGCTCTGCCAAAAAAGGCATAAGATAAAACACACTAGGCAAGTCAAGTGCAGGTAAAAAGTCACCTTGCTCTGAAAAATAAGTCGGCAGCTTGGGCTGTTTGGACTCTATCCAGTTCTCGACATCCGCAAAAGATTCATTCGACAAAGCATTTTTCCAAAAGCTTTTAACTTTATCTTTAAAATCAATATTGGCGAGCACGTGATTACTTGACTGCTCACCAAACCAAAGCCTTTTGTTATCAAAACCAATTACTCGACTGGTCATAAGTAAACGTGTTGATGGGTAGCGCGTTAACAACTGCATAATTTGTTTTGATAGCCACTGACTTTGCGCTTGACTGATTTCATCCAAACCATCCACCAGCAGTAACACTTGGCCCAATTTAAAGAGCTGTAATAGCGTTTCTTGCGCTTGCTCATTGTCTAAAATAAGCGCGGCGAGAGAGTCACCTTGCGAGTTTAAAATAAGTTCAATAAATGCCTGATCGGATATAGGTGATAGTTCAGTGGGTAAATTACGCGTGATCAGCCTAAGCGGAAACAATGCTCCTAGGTGTTTTTTAACGTAATTATCGCTCCAATGGCATAAGGAGCACAGTAACCACTGGACTAAAGTCGTTTTACCTACACCAGGGTCGCCTAAAATAATCGCTCTGGGGTTGTCTTTAAGTACATCTGCCACATTCAGTAATGTTAACGGCTCATGCTCGTCGGGCTTTGCCTCAGCCTTAACAAACTCTTCGGTACTGACCCTTTTTTTGCTCAGTTTGGGTAGCACATAAAGCTGGTCGATATGCACTCGTTTTTTATCACCATCACTGTCGTCAAGCTCTAAACCTTGGTTGCCCAAATAACTTTCTTGTTTTACCACTTGCTCTAAATAGCGATACAACGGTGTGCGACCAACTCGTATAAACTCGGATTGATTCGGTTTTTGATAGTCTGGAAATTGACCAAATCGGGACATTGTTGATTTAGAACCTTGTAAAGACATAATACGGCCTAGTGATAATTATAGTGGCAGATAAGCTGGTGCATAATACCACTTACTACCTCTGGTTGTGTATTGCAGTGTTCCGCGATCCCTGTTTCATTTTCAAATAATGGCTTTAATTTGAATACGCTCAAATCGCTTGGATGTTCATACCTAGCTTGGGTAGTTGTACTGAGATGATCTTTATTTAATTCGTAAAACACCGAGCTCGAACTACCATAAAGATTTGCGTCCGCATCGGAGCAAAAAGCGAATATATCCATCGCACCATCTTTTCGCTGCTCAACACTTTCATAAATCCGTCGATAACTGACCGCCAAACTTGCGACAATTAGCACACAAGTCATTAATAATTCTTTTCGCTTAGGCACTTCAATATCTTTAAATTGTGCGTAAAACTGATCATCCTCATTAATTCTCGACAACTTGCCTGCTTCAATTTTACGTAAGTAATCAGCCAAACGATTCGTGATCATTTTGAGCCGCCTAGGATTAGCAGGCAAACAGTCATAGATTTGAAGAATTACTTCAAGCTCTGCGACCAGATTTCTATTTCGTCCCCGATTCAACATTTTAAGGTGCTGTAAGAAGAACTGTGTTTTTTGTTCTTGAGAGGGCATAGGCAAACGATAAGCTTCTTGGCAGAGCTTTTCTAAATATTCCACCCCTAAATAACTGTATTGTTTTTTTGCTTGTTCTTGCTGCTCAGAAATAAGCTCAATAAACTGCTTTTGCAAAAACCGTTCGATTTGTTGCTGATCTATCGCCATCACGACCGTACAGTTAGGAATATTTAAATATAGCTTCAAACCTTCCAGTAGCTTGTACGCCATTTCAGGTTCGCATCGGTCTAAATCATCGATGAATATAACCAGCTTTTTCTTTTTGTCGCCAATTAACGCTTGAACGGCCTTTGTCAGTGCATCATTAATTTGATCGGGTGCGAGCTTAGTAAGCAAATGATCTTTCTCATACTTTTCACCAATGGCTTGTAACTTGTCAAAGCCACCTAACCCTGATGCCTTTTTCATTACGCCATCAATTACAGTTAACGCACCCAAAATAGAAATACTCGCAAGCTTTCCAGCTGCATTGATAAACTGCTTGTCAGTCGAAAAGTGTGCTTGAATACAATGTAATAAGGCCACAATCGGTGTTTTTTCATGTTGATAGCGCCAAGCTTCAAACCAAATACCAACACATTCACCCGTTGAGGCGCGACGAGTGTTACTGTTGGAAAACTCAACAGGCGCAGCACCGGTTACAGCTTTATAAGCGCCAGCTAAACAGGAAGTTTTACCACTCCCCCAATAACCGGTAATCGCAATCGTTTTGGGACTATCAGATTGAATAATATCTTTGGCAATGTTGTCTACGAATTTTGCGGTGCCCAAAAACTCACAGGGTTGTGCGGTAGGTTGGTCATTATGGCTGTGTTTGGCGCTCAACGTCTATTCCTTGTGTATTTTATATCAATGACTTAGCTATTGCTATTATCCTATGGTAGTTCAACATCTGTGACAAGTAAGTTTGCTAGAGTGGAACACGCAACGCTTTCATCGCTTGCCACTGCTCTAGTGGTATTGCTCTGGCAACCAAGGCTGGATTGTCAAACCCCCAGTGGGTTTTCAGCCAAGTAAGCATTCGTTGTTCTAACACAGGCTCTAGTGCAAGCAAGCTTTCATCAAGCCAGTAGTGCAGCTCACAGTCATAGCCATCAACGTCGCTGCCATCAATATACACCGTGCCAATACATTCTTTGTCATCGGCATCAAACACACAAAAACCATACGCAATGTTTTCATTAAACTCACGTAAATGATGTTCCATCGCCGAGGTATTATCAGCCAGCGTCATATCCGGCTTAGGCCAATCGGTTTGCCCAACAAAAAATTGACGAAGCCTTGCTTGGTTACGCATAACCAACGCATAATCCGGTTCACTAAACTTTGGCTGCATCACATGCAAAGTAAAGTGTTCATCTTGATAATGGTGTTGAATCGTTTTGGGATTGAGTGGCATTAATTCATGTTCCTTATTTATTTTTCTTTTAATAGGGTGAGCATCTGGCTCACTTTTTCGAGGGTAAGTTCCCCCATTTGATCGGGATTTGCAAGCGCGTATAACACCCCCTCGACTTGGCTGTGATCGATATCACCACGCATTTCCAGTAAGCTTGCCCACATGTCTAATTCATCAATATCAACCATGCCTTGCATGACTTGTGTCAGCGCTGCACAGATATCGTCATTGCTCAGGGTGTAGACCACATTCGCTTGAGAGTAAGCGCTTAATCGCCCGTAAACTTGCTGGTAGTGAGATTCTAAACGCGCCAATGTTGCTAAATCTTGATAATGAGCTGTGTTAAGATCTGTCGAGTTGTTATTCATGGTGAAAAATATGTCTTGTTCTAATTGTGGTCAAACACTTGAGTGTAGCGCCGATGCGCAGTGTTGGTGCATGGCATTGCCCAATATATTACCAGTTAGCAAAGCATCTGGATGTTTATGCCGAAGTTGTTTGCTCCAAGCAATTAGAGCACATATTGAGTGCATAAGCGATCAGCCTATTAAAGCCCAGCTTAATTTGGCTCGCCCATATAAGCATTCAGCCGCGGTCGAAGGGTTAGATTACGACATAGAAAACGGCATGTTGGTAATGAGCCGTTGGACACATCTAAAACGAGGTCATTGCTGCGGCAATGGCTGTCGCCATTGCCCGTTTAATCCACTAATAAAAAATTAATACCCCGTTTCAACCGGTAAATCGCTCGGTAGCCCCCACTCGCTCCACGAACCATCATAGACACTCAGGTTGGTATATCCGCATTCGTCGGCAGCGAGCGCCAACATACAAGCCGTAATGCCCGAACCACAGCTAAATTGCAGTGCTTGATTGCCAACATGTAAACTATCGAATAGTGCTTGTAACTCGTGTACGGGTTTAACCAAAGCATTTTCATCCAGTATTGACTTGTAGGGTAAATTTTTACTGTTCGGAATATGACCACTGCGCATATTCTCGCGCGGCTCAGGGTCTTCACCACTAAAACGTTTTGCCCCTCGCGCGTCGAGCAGGCAAACGCTATCATCTTCAATCGCAGCCAACACTTTACTTTTGTCAATAAAGTAGCCTGCTCTTGGCTTAGCTATGAAATTTCCAACTTCTGTCGTTTGCGCATAGTGTTGTGCAGTAGGCAGTGCCAATTTTTGCCATTGTACTAAGCCACCATCCAACACATACACATTATTAAACCCCATACTCTTGAACATCCACCAAGCACGCGCAGCACTAAATAAGCCCAAGTCGTCATAAACGACCACCGTATCACTATCATCGATGCCCAATTGACGTACATTGGCTTGAAACTGCCCTGCACTGCACATGGTGTTTGAAAGCGGGCTCTCAGGATCAGCAAAAGCGCCACTAATATCAAAGCGCTTTGCACCTTGGATAATCGCAGGCGGATCGTAAGGTTTAGATGTGCCCACTGGCGCAATACCTGCATCCAAGATCTGCACCTGTGTTATATTTTCAGCAAGCCAGTCACAGCTTTTCAAGTTTTTCATTTTAAATCCTTTATTCGCCAGCAAGGGGTGAAATTAGCAATACGCTCAAGTTATACTAATCACTATTCATAAGCGCAATACAATGGCGATATTATTTTGAAACAACTCGATCCCAACCAAGTAACGGGTGCCATTTTAGTGGTATTACCTAAGTTTATTGGCGATGCCATTAATACGCTCCCCGCCATTGCCATGCTGCACCAGCTTTATCCCAACAATGAGATCCATGTACTAGCTAGACCGTACATGTGTGACATTTTTGCGCGCGACGAGCAATATCAAATCAAGGTGATCAGCGACAAGCGCTATGACAAAAGCAATAAATATTCAATCTGGTCAATGGCCAAGTCTCTCAAACAGTATAATTTTTCGATGGCGGTACTATTTCGCGGCTCATTAAGCGAAGCTGTTCTGTGCAAATTAACGGGGATTAAACGAGTCCTAGGCTATCGCCAAAATGGTCGCGCACCGCTTTTGAGCCATGGTTTAAAACTTAACGTCAATCATCACTACATTCAGCGCTATTGCCGCTTAATCAATGACTGCCACGGTCATCCGTTCAGCGAACATATACTGCCACAATTGAGTTATGGCGAAACCCAACTAGTAGCCAAACAAGAAGGCGTTTTATCCATTGGTGTGTATTTTGGCGGTAAAAATAAAGGCCCTCGACATTACCCAAAAGCGCTGGCACTGCAAACACTGTCAGCTTTATCACAAGCGCATAAGGTACACTACTACTTGCTCGGCGATCCTTCGGAACAAAGTGACAATCAGTTATTAGCCGACGCGTTGTCATCTGAAAATATCGCAGTTGAAAACCTCAGTGGCAAAACCTCACTTACTGAACTGGTTGACTGTATTGCAGCGTGTGATTTGATGATCAGTATTGATTCAGGGCCCATGCATATGGCTGTGGCTGTTGATACCCCTTGCGTAGCTGTGGTCGGTTTTGGAACTTCGCCTTGGTCCGTGGTTGCGCCAAAAAACCCTCACTTTATTGCCTTAACTAGCAACAGTTGCAGTTTAGACGACGAAAAAATCATAGCAGCCATCAAACCAGAGCAAGTCACGCAAGCCGCGAGTGCCATGCTCAAAAAAATAGTTAGCGCTTAATTATGTCACTGCGCATGGGTGCTAAACGCGCCAAAATCTGATTTTGCACTGTGTGGGCAATGCCCACTTCGTTCATTGCGTTGATCAGCAAGTCTACTGTGTGATTAAAATCATGTTCAGGGATATGCATCCCCGTGTGAATTTGCACCATGTTATCACCGTCATATTGGCACGGCCCATCTAGCACATTACATAGATGCGCAATAAACCCCTCTCTAAAGTGGCCGACATGACTATTTTTAAAATAATGAAATATCACCTCATCTTGACCAATTTGGTGGATAAAGGCATCGACTAACTTATTGAGCCCAGCTTGTGCACCCACTTGTTGGTAAAGGGTATTCTGCGTGCTTTGGCAAGCCCCTAATAGCGTAAGCACCAGCAATGCCAAACAACTGTTTTTAACTTCCATAAACAGTTTCATCTAAAAGTACCCCGTCGCAGATAAATACCAACCTGTTTGTTGATCAACGCCAGCTATCGAACCCAAATCGAGCTTGGCTGCGGTAATATTAAAATGTTTGTTAGGAAACCAAGCGATAAATACATCACGCCAGTGGTTTTCACCTAATCCCAAATGATCTGGTTTTTCTCTAAACTCAACGCCGATAGCCCAATGCCTAGATAAAAAGACCGCACTACTGGCTTCAACTAACCACTGTTTTTTGCCTTGTTCTCCCCCAAACCCTAAGAGTCCGGTTTGATTGGCATCACTGTAACGTGACGTGACATTCCAAAACCAGTTGTAACCTACCAGGGCACCCAAATGCAATTTACTCATTGCGATGTAAACATCGTTACCTTGACTTTTGTGTGCACCAAGCAAGGTGGCGATACTCGCATCCTTGAGTGATTTATGTTGCAGGCCAACACTCAACTGTGGCCAGTGACTATAAACAATATCGCCATATAATCTCACCTTGATGGCACTGATAGATTGCTCAATGGAAGTATTAAGTGCAGGTACGTCAAAGTCTTGTTCGGCATAACTCAATTCCACACGGTCAAAAAAATTGGCTTGTACCCCACACACATCAAGGCGATAGTTTTTAACATCACCACGAGAACAAAAACCGCTGAGTGACCATTCATCTTCGCTGGCATATCCAGCTAATTGTGCCCAAGGCACGATGCCTCCACCTGCACTGCCTTCAATTTGCGACACCCCAGGTGTGGCTATCAATTTGCCAGCAGCGAACACTTGCCAACTAAATATGCATAAAAAGCATGCACTAACCCACTTCATGGTAAGTACCTAACCAGTTAATAAATTCTGTTGCTGGTAAAGGCTTACTCAGCAGGTATCCCTGTGCATAATCGCAGCGCATCTGTTTCAATAAATGGAGAGACTCTTGGTTCTCAACCCCCTCAGAAACCACCGAAAAGCCAAGTTGATGGCCAAGTGTGATAGTTGACTGCACAATACATTGATCTTGATATGATTCGTTGAGCTTTAAAATAAACACTTTGTCGAGTTTCAACTCATCAATCGGTAAGCTCTTTAAGCGCCCTAACGATGTTTGCCCCACCCCATAATCATCCAATGAGATCATCACGCCGATCGCCTTCAGCGCATTCAACGCAGCAATCCCTCGTGCTTCATTTTCTATCATGTCACGTTCGGTCAGTTCTATGGTGATAAGATTGGCTGGTACCTGATGAATAACCAACATATTCTCTAAGTGTGGTATAAAGTCTTCATCGATGATGTCTTGTGCCGACACATTGATAGCAGCTTTCATGGTTAAACCTTCGTGCAGCCATATACCCACTTGTCTTACGACACTGCTCACAACCCACTGAGTTAGTTCCACTATCAAGCCAGACTGTTCAGCCAAGTCAATAAATAACTCCGGTGACACCCACTGACCATTCGCCCTTTTCCAGCGGATCAACGCTTCCACTTTGTCTATCTGTCCATTGTTGATATTAAGTTTCGGCTGATATGCCATAAACAACTGGCCATCATCGCTTTGCAGTGCCTGCTTAAGCTCATCAATAATTTGCAATCGCTCTAAATGCGCCTCATCCTCTCCATCTTGATAGAAGTACACATCCTGTCCACCTTGCGCAGCCATATCCACTGCTATCAGCGCTCTTCGCACTAAATCTTCTGGTACTTCCGCTTGCTCTGGATAACTGATCGCGCCAATGCTAAAGCGTAAATGAATATCTAAGTTTTGGATTTCGTAACACTCGCTGAGTGCATTTTGTAGTTGGCAAACCGATTGACTAATTGAGGTGTCAGAAGGCGCCTCCAATACGAGCAAAAACTCATCTCCACCTAAGCGAGTATTAAAGCCGGCAATCTGTTTCGTAAAGGCGGAAATGCGTTGTGCAACAGCTTGCAAACACCCATCACCTATTCTCGGGCCTAGCTTATCATTGATGTGCCGTAGACCTTTTATGTCGATAGCAATCAAGTGAAGTTGGTTCTTTTCATTGAGTTGTTCAGCCAACATTTCCAGCGCAGCCATGCGGTTGTAAAACCCAGTCAAAGTATCGTGACGCGCTTGAAAACTAATTTTTTCTTCGCGGGTTTGAATGTCTTCGCCCATGTTTTGAAATGCATCAACTAGCTCGTACACTTCTTTGCTTGGCCGAGATTCCGCTATTTTGGCCTGATAATTTCCTTGCGCAAATTGCTTGGCCATTACCGTTAGCTGCTGCAATGGCGTGGTCAGGTTATTTGCCAGTACACCACTGGTAATAAAGCCAATTATGATGGTGCCAAACGATAAAGACAGCACTGTAAATACTAACTTATCAAACTCGCGATAATGCTCAGATAGATCCGCGCTGAGAACCACGCTGATCGGGTTGTTCTGCAAAGCGGTTAACGGAACTTCCGCACTGAGATAAACGGGGTCTTGCCAAAACCAGCGACGTATTTTTTCGTTCTCAATAAATTCAAGTAAGGAAATATTTTCTGGGAGATTCTCAATCGATGTACTCTTGAGCCCACTAGAGTATGCAACAAAACTCATTTCCATGCCGGTGAGCGCTTTTAGTTCTTTTGCAACATTAGTATCAATCACAAAGCCCACCATGCTGTAGGCTATGGTGCGTGGTGCTTTTACGGGCAGCAAAATCACTTGATACAATTGATTGCCAATAACCAAAAAGGTCGAATTACCCCCTTGTTGTAAAAGTTGCTTCATCAACAAAGTAGGGTCTTCAGCAAGTGCTACATTCTTTTGGTTTGAAGAAATAAGTTTGCCACGAGTATCGAAAAGTAGCATAAGGTCGGCATCGATGCGCTGACTGTGGTTATAAAGCACACTACTAATCGTATCTGCATCACGGGTTGCTACAGCCTGTTTAAAGCCAAAATCAGCCGTAAGCACAGTCGCCGCGGTGACCAATAAACGTTCTTTTGCTTTCAAATATTGTTGGTAAACATTTTGAGCAACTTGAATATCTTGCTGCACTTGCCGTTCATTAAAGTGGCTTGTTGACCACCAAAAGCTTGCTAAGCTAGCTATTGCGCTTAACAATACTAAACCAACACATAAAAAGATAATGCGCTGTTTTAAACTAGTGCCCATGATACTCCTTAAATTTTTCACCAAAGGTATTACGAGGTGCAGGTTCAACGAGCTCAAGGCTCACCTTACTTTTTTTATCACCTGCTTGCCAACTCATCGTTCGACGCAGCTCAATATTGTCGCTCTGTTCAGGGTGCCAAAGCAGGTAATCACCAACATCGTCCGGCAGTGACACTTCGCCTTGCGCATTTGACACGAATGTCGCTGGACTCTGAGCAACGTAAATATAACCCACCATAGAGTCGTGAATGTTACATCCCAGTACCACCACCCCAGAGCTTGAGAAGACAATCGGCGCCTTGGGTGTACCCGCATAGAGTTTTAATTCGAACGGTTTGGCTGGCGAAAACGAATAAACATGATGGCGAATATCATCACTGTTCGGAAAGGAAACCTGTTGCCCTTCAACGATGGTGAGCAGCCTAGGGGAGAACTGTTTATTCACTTGATCCATCACGGCAACACTTAATGGTGAAGTTTGTGACTGATAGTTAAGCAACTCAACGACGGCATTTTCAATAGGCTGGTCAAACTGGTCGACGACAACGAGCGTGTTCGCCTGAGCGCCGAAAGCTGCGAAGCTCGTGAATAAGTAGCTAATAAGAGAAACTGGATGCTTACGCAGCATACGAAGTGGCATACCCTGCCTTTTGGTTTATAGCAACATTACTCTTAAGTAAAAATGACCACACGGGTAATTGCAAGGCATTTGCTATATAACAACCAATAAACAGCAACAAATTGCTGTTTATTGGTTAAAAAAGCGAATTAGGCGTTATCGATCAAGCCATATTGTTGATCTAAAATACGAATCACATCGCCACGAGGATCGGCTGGGATCTGTAAACTTTCACCGACTATTTTACTCGCAATTCCCACGTAAGTGTCTGATACAGACATCATCACATCAACAGGCAGCTTATAGTCTTTCGCCAACGCCTCACGTTCATCCATGCGATCTTTGTTCAACAAAACGTCACTGTCAGGCACGTTATTGATCAAAAGCTGACGAAAACCTTCTTTTGAATTTTCAATAATTTTGCCGTCACGATAAGCTGGGCCGTCCCAAATTCGAGACGAGTCAGGCGTACCTACTTCATCGATGTAGATTAGCTTATCTTGGCCATCGGTATCTTCGACGTAGCCAAATTCAAACTTAGTATCCACAAAGATTTGATCAAGCGCAGCGAGTTGCTCACTGATAAGCATAAAGCCTTCTGTTAATAACTGCTCATACTTGCTGACATCTTCAATTGATTTGAAGTTAAACGCCGCTAAATTATCGGTGATGTTTTTACGTGTAATGTTTACATCATCTACCGCAGGCACATCGTCAAGACCGGTAATAATGCCCTTGGTTGAAGGCGTAATTAGAAGCTCGGGCAATTTTTGATTTGCCACTAAACCTTCTGGCAATTCAATGCCGCAAAATGCTCGTTCACCTTTGGCGTAATCTCGCCACATGCTGCCGGTAATATACTGACGGGCAATCGCTTCGACTCTCACCGTACTGGCTTTGCGAACGATCCAAACATATGGGTGTGGAATATCCACAATGTGGTTACCAGCAAGTCCAGCTTGATTGAACAACTTAAACCAGTGCGCTGCCACACTGTTCAAAGCAATACCTTTGCCCGGCACACCGTTTAGGCCATTCTCACCTTGCCAAATACAGTCAAACGCAGAGATCCTATCGGAGATCACCATGATCGCCAGCTCAGTACCGTTCGGTACATCGTAGCCTTTTTCCGAGATCAATCGGGCACTATCTTCATCGGTGAGCCAGTATACTGAACGTACTTTACCACTGTGGACCGCACCTTTAGTGCGAATTGGTAGATCGTCATTGACGTCTAAAACTTTGTAGCTACTCATTATTACTCCAAGGCCGGATGCACCTTGCTAAAGGGTGCAAAAATATGAGGGGGTTAGGAGGCGTTATAATAATCGTTCAGCAGCAAAATCACAATCAACAACGCATTGGTCGCGCAAAGTTTCAATTTTAGCGTGCTAAGGTTTTGCACACATAAAAACTAATATAACATCAAGCGCATAATGGCACTGAAGGTATATTGATGATAACAGTTCGTGATTTGGTCTATGTGTGGCCTGGGCAGAAAAAACCCACCCTGAACATTCAACAGCTCAATATTAAGCAAGGAGAAAAGGTCTTTTTACATGGCCCGAGTGGCAGCGGAAAGTCGACCTTGTTAGGACTGTTGGCAGGCATTCATACAATACAACAGGGTTATATTGATATATTAAATCAATCACTTGGAAAACTTAGTGCCAGTAAACGCGACCGCTTTCGCGCTGATCACATTGGTACTATTTTTCAAAACTTTAATTTATTACCCTACTTAAGCCCGCTCGAAAATGTCACTCTGGGATGCGAGTTCTCAATATCCCGGGCCAATAAAGCCGTAAAGCAAAGGCAAAGTGTCGAAGCCGAAGCCCTTCATTTATTGAAGTCCCTAGGCATAGAACAAGAGACACTTCAGTTATCTGTATCGCAATTAAGTATTGGTCAGCAACAACGTGTTGCCGCCGCCCGTGCGTTTATCGGTCAACCAGAAGTGATCATTGCCGATGAGCCCACATCTGCACTGGATGCCGATGCACGCCAAGCATTTATTGATATGCTATTTACACAAGCAAAAGCGTATCAAGCAACCATTCTTTTTGTAAGCCACGACAAAAGCTTAGCTGATGTGTTTGACCGACAAATAAGTTTGGAAAGTATTAATGAGGTTCGCTCATGACTTTATTAAAACTCGCCTTTAAAAGTAGTTGGAATCGACGAGCAAGCGTTGCGCTGACACTTTGCACTATCGCTATCAGCATCATGCTGTTATTGAGCATTGAGCGCGTGCGTGTAGAAGCAAAGAGCAGCTTCAGTAATACCGTATCAGGCACCGATCTAATTGTGGGTGCACGCACCGGAGACATCCAATTGTTGCTGGCCAGTGTATTTCGTATTGGCCATAGCAATAACGGCGTGAGCTGGCAAAGCTATCAAGATATCAAAAACCGTAAAGGTGTCGCTTGGACAATCCCAATAAGCCTTGGAGATAGCCATAAAGGCCACGCAGTGCTTGGCACCGATGAGCAGTATTTCACACATTACCGCTATGGCAAAAAGCAGCACTTACATTTTCAGGCTGGTCGCACCTTTCACAATGGCCAGGAGGTGGTGCTTGGCAGTGAAGTAGCTAGTAAACTTGGCTACCACCTTGGTGCGCAAATCATTATTTCTCATGGAATGGGTAACACCAGCTTTCATCATCATGACGATAACCCAATGACCGTTGTTGGCATTTTAGCGCCTACAGGCACCCCCGTTGATAAGACTCTGCATATTCCATTGATTGCTATAGACAATATGCACAAAAACTCAGCATCTACACGGGCGTTTTCACGATTGCGAAAACCCCCTCTTAAAAGAGCACATAAGCATGAGCATGAGCATGAGCATGAGCATGAGCATGAAAATGTGCACGAACTTGAGCATCAACACACTCATAAAGTGCCGGACTCACAACCTGCAGATCTCATTGGTTCACCAAAACAAATTACCGCATTTTTGATGGGTTTTGACTCACCGCTATACACTTTGCAAGTGCGTCGCAATATCAATCAATACAAAGACGAGCCTCTTCTGGCCATTATGCCAGGGGTCACGTTGCGAGAGCTGTGGGAGATGCTAGACATCGTCGAAAAAATCTTGCTACTGTTTTCAATTGTCGTCGTGCTTATCAGCCTATTAGGCATGTTAACCACCTTACTGGCCACCCTCAACCAACGCCGCAGAGAACTGGCGATTTTACGCTCTGTTGGTGCAAGGCCTGGACACATTTTTGGCCTGTTGAGTGTCGAGGCAATCTTACTCACTTTCTTTGGCTGTCTGGTAGGGGTTGCACTATTTTACACTTTACTATTAGGCATAGCGCCTTTGGTGCAAAGCCAATTTGGTGTGACAGTCAGCGTAACTTGGCTCTCTGGCTATGAACTTGGTTTGTTAGCAGGTATTATGATCGCTGGTACCTTAATGGGCGTTATTCCTGCTGTTCGGGCTTACTTTTATTCCCTAGCCGACGGCATGAGCATTAAAATATAGAGAGCTTTTATATGCGATTTTTTACATTACTGGCATGTGTGTTTATAAGCACCCTTGCGCAAGCCGCCGCTCCCAAAGAAATCTTTTGGGAAGACTTAATCCCTCAAGGGCATGTGCAAATCAACGAACAAAACGCAGCGAGTCATGAAGGTAGCGAACAGAATTGGGTGCAGCCAAACCTTAATGCTCCCGTAGTAAAAACCCTACATGGTCAGTCTGTAAGTCTGCCTGGGTTTGTTGTACCACTAGAAGGCGACAGTGAACTGATCAGCGAGTTTTTACTGGTACCTTACTTTGGCGCGTGTATTCACGTACCACCACCGCCCCCCAATCAAATCGTTCATGTGAAATTTGAAGGCGGTGTACCAATCGAAAGCCTCTATGATGCCATCACGGTTACTGGCATAATTAAGGTCGAGACTTGGAAAGGCGATCTTGCACAAACAGGTTATACCATGCAGGCTGTCGGTGTTGCGCCATTCGAGCTTTAAAAAGAAAATGTGAGCGATTTACACTCGCTCACACTGTGAACATTCCCCATGTAATAAGATTACTTTTCCAAAGACTAGAACGCTGTATAGACATCAAAAAGTACTCTCAGCCACAGCGTCCCCGATTAAGTTACTAAGCATATTTCTTTTGTGATAAAAAAATATTTTAAATTTCTCAATGCTTTGCACTGTTATTGTGTACCTGAGTGGATGTGGCTCTTCAAGTAGTGATGATAAAAGCGGTACGCCCACTATCACCGCAACGCTTGCACAAAGCATTAACGAACGAAGCTCCGTCCCCGTGGTATTTAAGATCAATGCTAGTGATGCTCAGGGAGCCAGTACCACTGTCAATCAAACATCTGCTCCTAAAGTTGGCAATTTAATGTCTTAGTAAGATCAGAGCAAAAATCACAGAGATTTTTTTACAATGCGCTGTTTATTTCTAAAAAATAAGCAAGCTCACAGCTATTTTTCATTTTTTCAGAATAAATTTATTTGCAACTCAAATGATTAGTTAATTGTAAACTAAGCACTTTTTTCTCATTTTGGAAAAAAGTGCCAGATTTACAGTAAAAAGTCGTACTTTACCTGTTGTAAAAACAGATAAAAACATACATTCTACTAACACAGAGGCGTTTTTTTTAACATCCCAGTTTAGACCCTCGTAATACATTACCCATTCTCGAAACACTATTAAGGCCGCATTTGCGGCCTTAATTTTATCCTGATTATTCTGGCTTATTACTTCGACCTGGATAATAAATCACCGTCGGCTCTGAGTAGTTTGGTACATGATCATAACTAAACACTGCATAGTATTTAGCAATATCAGCAGTGCCAAAATTATCTAAAGTATATTGGTCTTGACCTCCATAAAGCTTCACGCCATCAAATGGTGAGCGAGGCGGGTGGAAACGATTACGTACCACAAAACTGCCAACTAAATCAGCGCTATCGGTATTCAGCCAAGTGAGCTTAACAACACCGTTTTCAACTTGTGTCTGCAAGTGCGTTGGTGCAGGTAGAGCGTCCACACGTCGTTCAATATATTCAACATCCAACTTAGCAGGCTGTGCATCTTGGCAATCGCGCCAATTGACCAGCGCATTGCGTGCCTGTGATTCAGCCGTTGCACGTATGATGAAGTACAATGGGCTCTGTGCTTTGTGCAAACGCGCCAACTCCTTCAAGCTGTAGCTATCAAATATAAAGTTATGTGCCGTACGTTCTTTAAGTAGCTCATTACTGACTTCATAACCAATGTATTCGATCTTTTGCCTTTCCTTGACGTGTTTAAAGTCGACATCTTTCAGCTCCACCAGCTCAACCGTAAAACGCACATCTTTGGCTGATGACAAACTGTTAGTACTAAACAGCGTCAGACAGGCACGAGTAAACACAGTACGCTCAGGGTTTAGGTGCTCATTCAGTTCAAATGCTAATTGCCCATAAACAATTTCACCTTCTTCATCAAAGCCCGACGCCAACTTATCGGCAACCACTTTATCTTTATAGATGGTATTACAACTACTTGCGTGCACACAGGAACGTAATTCTGGCAACTGGTAGATCAGCTCTAAGTTAGGACGGTAGTGCAAGCCACTGCCAAAAGTGCCATAGCCAATATCAAACTGCATAATTTGTGAATCGTTGCCAATGGGTAAACTTTGGGGCCCTTGAATACGCAGTAACAAGGTGCGTTGCGCTAAAAGCTGTTCCAGTAGCTCTCGCTCTACACCATTAAACGCCCAGCGCAGCCAGATCCCTTGTGTCATTTTGTCTGACTCAATGGTCTGCCCTAATGTATGAAGTGGTTTTGCATCCTGAATTGCCGCAAAGTCATAAATATCATCAATTAAGCTGGCATCCAAAATAGAAATTGACCACTCACCATACTTTTCAATTTTGGCGGCCACACGGTTCATGGGGTACAAAAACAACTTAGCAGCTTCAATGTGTGAGCCTTCGGGAATGGCCGTTAAATCAAACGCCACTACACCAAAGCATACGCCTCGATTTTTATCGACACCAATAAACATCGAGTTGTAACCAAAATGCTCTTTGTTTTTGCTCAGATAATTTTGCGATAAATAACCAACATGTTCACGCGCAGGAAACAAAGTACGGCCACACTGATTATCCGCAAGCGTGGTTTTTAAACGCAACTCTGGGCTAAATGGCGACTTAATTTTTGTGACCTTGTCTACCGCTCGAATATTGTAGAAATAGAAGTGTCCACTTTTAAGTTGCGAGTCAACAAAGGTTAATGACTTGGTGATCGCCACTAAATTCTCTTCCGTGCAAGGGCTTTTGTTGTGCTCGCTACGATACACCTCAAAGTAAATATCATCTCGTTCTTGGTATTGCCACTCTAACTCGACATGATCATGGCCCACTTCTTTAATCGTAAACTCCTGTACGCGAGAAGGCGCTAAAGGCGAGTAATTAATTGCTTCGCTCAAAGCATACGCCACCGCAGGGATGTTTTCAGCAACGCTCTCCGCCATATTTTTCATGTAATCGGGAATGTTACGTGTGCCCACTTCGACCACTGTGGCAATAATTCCCTTACGATAGTAATACTCACGCCCACTACCATGAATAAGTTGAGCCGGAGGCTTTCCACGATGAATTCCATATTGGCGGCCTGTTACCTTTTTGATCTCATTATTCATGTTGGCACACAAAACATTGAGATCGGTGCCCTCTATTTCCACTTCATGATTAAACTTATGGGCAGGAAAAAACACATTACCTTGTGAGTGATAGTCCAGTGCAATACGAATATTTTCGTGACTCTCTACAAAATCCCGAATCGCCGACGTTTCAGGTTCCGAAAACGCATGCGGACCGCCATAAGTATTCGACTGCGTGTTTTGGTTCCGCATAAATTTGGCATCAAAGTTACGATTTAGGTCAACGCCAAAAGTACCATCCCCATTGTTACGACGATTTTTGCGCCAAAATGAAAAATGATTACGAGAATATTCAAAACCATCAGGATTTAAACAAGGCACCATATACAAGGTATTTCGCGTTAGCGCCGTTTGTAATTTAGGGTTAAATCGATAATTCTCGATAACATACTGGATAAACTTGATGGCTAATTCATTGCCAATCCATTCACGAGCGTGAATTGAGCCCGTATAGAGCAAAGCCGGTTTATCATCTGCGTAAGTCACATCCAATGAAACGGTTACCAACATGATGGGGCGACCTTCCCAAGTTTCGCCAATGCTTTGTAGGCGGATCAAGTGTGGATGTTCACTCATGCTTTGCTGCAAAAAGTCGATAGTATCTTGATATGATGCGTATTGGATTTTCATATTTTGTCCGAGCAACTGGTAAAGAAGCGCTACCTGCTCATCCGTCGCGTCCATAATGCGACAGTATAGAATGCAGGCGGCGATATAGCATGGCTGTTATGGCTTACAAACAAGGTTTGGCCACTTTTTGCCAATGATTGACGATTCTTTCAAGCTTCTTATCTTTTAGGTTTTTCACAACACATAATTGCTCAGGTTCAGTGTTAAGCGCTTCAACGAGACCATGGGCGCCAAACGTACTCATCAGCTCTTCAACCATTTTTTCGCCTACCCCTTTGACCTGTGACAAGATCTCTCGGATCTGCACTTCATCATAAAGCTCGCCCGAATAACTATTTAGCTCAGCACCGGCTTCATCGCTACCAGGCACTTTCAGCACCTCTTTTGCTGGTACGACTTTACCTTTTAGAACAAAGTTGTCTTGAAAGTTCCAGACCTCACTGGGCCATTCTTCTTGAGAATGGTAAGCAGTATCAAGAATTGGGTACTGTTGATCATCAAAGCGCGAGAATAACTCGCCACAATCTTGGCTGGGTGTATAACTCGAGAAACCGATATGACGCATAGTACGTAAAAGACGAGAATCGATTTTGCCCAACTCTTCCCAATTATAGAGTGGGATATTAGGCTTTCTAAAGCGACCGTCGCTGAGTAGCCACATTAAATACTGACCTATCCAGTCGCGAATATATGGGAATGCTGCAAACGCGGTTGCGCACTCTAAAATACGTAACTTACCATCTTTTCCTAAAGCAATATCACATGCCCAGTACTCGGCATTTGCCGCTTTAGATGCTCGCGTAGCCAGATCCAACACACCTTTAGGCACATCTTGATAATCCATGCTACCACCCTGACTCGTGTTCGTTAACCACTCTCCTTCTGGAGGACGTCGCCAAAATGCACATACAGGTTTGTGACCCACTAACATCACGCGAATATCCGCTTCCATGGGCACAAAATCTTGCACATAAACAGGGTAATAACGTTTTTGTGTCAGTAGACCCATCGCCTCTTCATAGCTATCGACTTTATGAACGAAGTAACCACCATAATTTGACGGCCCATATGAACGTTTGATGATTTTTGGGTATTGAGCATTCGTTAAATACTGTTTTGCCTTCTCAGGAATGTAAAAAATCTCAGTGTGAGGCGCCGGTAAATTATATTTACGACAAAAATGCGTAACGTTTTCTTTTGACTTGTTTGAGAACTGACTGTCTAGTGAAGGCAAAAAGCGCACGTTTGGTAGTGCTCTGGCAATTTCTCTAAATGTTTCATACGCCGTAGCAGGAATATTACCAATGAGTACATCAATTTTCTTACGTCTCACTTCATTAATAAAACGTGCCTTATCATTACCCCAATGATATGTGACGTGCTCAATTTTATCCGGCCAGCCTTTGAAGTTAGATTTATCAAAAAAGCGCAATACATAATCTAAGTAGAGTAATCCGATTTTAGGTAAAGATTTTTTTGCTGTCATTGCCTTAGGCCACCTTGACTGAATGAAGTTCGCGTTTTTGCTGTACAGTTCTATCAATGAGTTCAACCATTGCTTGAAGTTTGTTGCTGTTGAAGTTGATGCCTAATTGCTCTTGCTCTGGCGTCGCAAATGCGGGAATGGTATTGATCTCCAACACAACATATTCTTCGCGCTCACGGTCATAAATTAAGTCAACCCCCGCGATCTCCAAACCAAGAGTTTGAGTGGCGCGGATCGCTAAATTGACAACCTCATCATTTGGTTCACGTACAAAAACCGAACCACCACTGGTAATATTGGTTTTCCAATCATCTTTAGGCGCTTTTCGACCGTAGCAACCAACGCACTTGCCATCAACAATATCAATACGATAGTCCGTGTTATCGTAGTTAATAAAACGCTCAACATAGAAATAACGCAGATCCGTACGACTCAAAAACGGCAACAACATATCGAGCGCGTGCTCACCATCAATTTTCACGATACCCACACCACCCCAACCGTCTGTTGGCTTGTAGACTAGCTTGCCACCAAAATCACGAATCGCCGCTTTTAAACCTGCAATGTCGTTTTTATGGCATAAACGATAATCAGGAGTCACGATGCCTTGGCCACTGAGCAAATGAGATGTTCTAAACTTATCTTCCGCCAATGAGAATGAATGGAAGTTGTTTAAAGTTGGAATTGACTCGCTAAGCGCTTGATAAAGATAAAGCTGATATTGTGTTTGTTGACCTGCGTTGTAACTTAAGAACGCATCCAGCTCTTCCATTACTGTGCCATTGCAAAAGATCTGCCCACCTTGGGCACGTGCATCTCGTAAATTTAACCCTGTTGTTGCTTGTATACCGCGCTCTGCAAGCGCGTGCACAAGCTTTTGTTCGATGGCTTTACCACCACCATTTTCGTACATCCAAATGCCAACATGAGGTGCTGTCACGGTGTTCTCCTTGGTCCATTATTTCGAGGCGAGGGTTGCTTACCCACTATTGTAAAAGGATCTGTGTGACACATTTTTGAACAAAACCTGCGGACAAAATTTGTTCATAAAAGCTTCACCGAATTGCAACTGAGCACAGCGACGATGAGCGCCAACACAACCAAGGAACGCAGTGATGATAGAGATAGATTTTGACGAATTAGCAACGTTGATTGAATGCAATTCACACAGTAAAAACAAAGTGGGTGTTGATCAGCACGGCGAACAAATGATCGAATTACTGGGTGCGCTGGGCTTTTCCCTTACCCGATATCAAAGAGCGCACATTGGCGACCATTTACTCTTTCACACACCCAAACAAGCGGGTCGAAAAGTACTATTACTTGGTCATTTAGATACGGTGTTCCCCCCCAATACTTTTACTGAATTTAAGCAAGACGATGAATGGGTATATGGACCCGGTGTTTGCGATATGAAAGGAGGCAATTTTGTTGCCTTAAACGCATTACGACGCTTACGCGCTGAATTTGGTCCGCTACACAATATTGACTTTTTACTCGTCAGCGATGAAGAAATAGGTAGTGATGACAGCAAAGCGCTAACTTCTGAGTTGGCAAAGAATTACGATGCTTGTTTGGTGTTTGAGGCTGCTGGTAAAAATCATGAAGTGGTCGTGGGCCGTAAAGGGATCGCCACATTTGAAATTGAAATCACAGGTAAAGCTGCACATGCAGGCAACCACTACAGCGATGGTATCGATGCCAATTTCGCTTTAGCGAACATGCTGCTTGAGATGACCAGCTTAACCAACCTAAAACGTGGCAGTACCGTCAATGTCGGCAAAATTCAAGGCGGCATTGGCGCCAATACCATTTCTCCGCACGCCTCTATGCTAATTGAAGCGCGTTTTACATCTATCGAAGAGCAGAACAGGCTGCTGCAAGGCATTGAAAATATTTGTTTTGCCATAGAGATAACCGGCGTTGAAATCAACATCACTGGTGGCTTACAACGTGGCGTGATGGCGCCAAATGAATCACAACAGAACCTGCTCAATGAAATTGCCCAAATACTAGGCGAAGAGTTACCCACAGAACAACGTGGCGGCGTATCCGATGCCAATGTGGTCGCGTCCGTTGGTATACCCACGCTAGATGGTTTTGGTCCTTTTGGCGATGGAGATCACACACGCCACGAGCGGGCTTTAAAATCGAGTTTTGTGCTTCGTACCGAGCAAGTGACTGCTATTTTGCGTCATTGGTGTTTTAGTAATGAAGTAGCGTCACAGTTGAGTGATGCCGATAGCGCCCTTGCTCAGTGAACTACTTCTGACAGAGTGCGCAGTACACTGTACTGCGCTGCCCTAAACGCACTTCTTTGAGTTCGCTTTCACAGTTTGGACAAGGTTTACCCTTACGGCCATACACCAACAGTTGCTGCGCAAAATAACCTGGTTTACCATCACTTTGCGCAAAGTCTTTAAGTGTAGTGCCACCTTGCTTAATCGCGGCCGCAAGCGTGTCTTTGATTATTGGCGTTAACGCTTGATAACGTTTGAGTGACACCTTACCTGCTTCTCGCTTTGGATGAATGCCCGCTTTGAACAAAGATTCGTTAGCATAAATATTACCAACACCCACTACCACATTGTTATCCATAATAAATTGTTTCACAGGCACTTTTTTGCCACGAGAGCGCTCATACAGCCACTTTGCTGTAAATGCATCCGTTAACGGCTCGGGACCCAACTTGGCAAACAATGTATGGCATTGTTGTGGTTCTTGCCATAAACACGCACCAAAACGCCGCGCGTCGTTAAGCCGAAGCGCTTTGCCATTACTAAAATGAAACTCAATATGATCATGTTTTTTCAGCGGCTCTGTTTGCGACACAATCCGTAAGTGCCCCGACATGCCCAAGTGTAAAATCACACTACCCTTCTCGGTATCTAGAAGTAAATACTTCGCGCGACGCCGGACTGAGTGAATGACCAACCCTTCAATACTACGTACTTCATCGGGCACTGGCCAACGCAAACTGGCATTGTGGATCAAAACCTGACTGACAGTTTGATGCTCAATATGGGGTTGAATACCTAAACGGCTAACTTCTACTTCGGGTAACTCAGGCATACTTTTCTCAATGGTTGATTAAGGTTTCTTCAGCGACAGTGGCGCAAATAACTGCTGTGCTTGCGCTAGCGGCAAAGCCAACCAATGTTGTTGTTGCTTATCAAACAAGTAATATTGTTCATTGTCCGCATACAATTGGTAGCTCAATGGCAGCTCTTGTGATGCAATCCAAAATCGCGCCACACTGATAGCTTTATCGCTACTAAGGGATACGTCTGCCACATGCAACTGTGTGGTTTGCCATAAGCTGACAAGCGTTTGTAATTGCGCCGGCTTTACTTGCCATGCGCCATCTATACGCCACGAGGTACCAATACGTTCAATTTTGTATCCCGGAAATGCCAACGTAAGCACAAAGCTCTGCTCAGGCAACAAAGATTGAGGACCGACAATGTATTCATCAGGGTTCAGCTTGTGATGAATGCCATTGAGAAAAAAGATCATCAATAACATAGAAAAGATCACCACGTTATTCCACGCTTTACGGCTCAGTCCCATTGTGTGCTCCGACTAATGACTTGCGTGCAGTGTAACGGAAAAATAGCCCGCCTGTGTAGCTGAGTTTTTTTCATTCCCAAATTTATACCACTTATGTCTAAATAATGGACATTCGCTATTTTCTTAGTGAGTATCTTTGCTAAAATGGCGGCCAAATTTTAAGGAGTTCCGTCTAATGGCAATGTACGTAGTGGGTCACAAGATCCCAGATTCAGATTCAATTTGTGGTGCAATTGCACTGGCTTATTTAAAAAACCAAATCGGTGAAGAAGCAATCCCTACTCGCTTAGGTGAAGTTTCTCCAGAAACGCAGTTCATTCTTGACCGTTTTGGCTTTGACGCACCTGAACTAAAAATGAGTTATGCAGGTGAAGAGGTTTACATCGTAGACCACACAGAAAAAACGCAAGCGCCAGATGATATCGACCAAGCAACGGTTGTAGGCGTAGTAGATCACCACAAACTCGGTGATTTAACGACTTCAACACCGCTTGAGTGTTGGATCCGCCCTGTGGGTTGTAGTAACACCATCATCAAAATGATGTATGACTTCTACAATGTTGAAATTCCAGCAAACATTGCTGGTTTGATGATGTGTGCAATCCTAAGCGACACGGTTATCTTTAAGTCACCAACCTGTACCACAGCTGACATCAAGTGTGTTGAAGCGCTTGCCCAAATCGCGGGTGTTGAAGACTTCAAAGAGCTGGGCATGGATATGTTCAAAGTAAAATCAGCAGTAGAAGGTACACCTGCTCGTGATCTAGTTATGCGTGATTTTAAAGACTTCAACATGAACGGTAAGCTGGTGGGTATTGGCCAATTAGAAGTGATTGATCTATCAGTATTTGATCAGATCAAAACTGAACTTGAAGCGGATATCGCGAAACTGAAAGAAGAAGGTGGTCGTCACTCAGTACTATTACTGTTGACCGACATCATGAAAGAAGGCTCGCAAATGCTTATCGCGTCTGATGACGAAGGCATCATTGAAACAGCCTACGGAGTGAAGCCAGAGCAAAGCCGCGTTTGGCTTGACGGTGTACTCAGCCGTAAAAAGCAAGTTGTACCACCACTACAAGACGCATTTGCTTAATCAAGTAAATAACGTCCATATTTGAAAAACCGAAGCACTGGCTTCGGTTTTTTGTTATCGTCAGGTTGATGAAAACGCTATTTATCGAACCCGGACTCTTCGCCATTCGCACTCAAGTGATTGACACTGAGGCGCACCAACACGCCTTAATACAGCTCACCATTTTAGAGCGCGCCGGTACACTGTCGATTACCAGCGAACAGAATACAGTTGTTGAAAGCAACAGTATCACTCTCATACAAGCCGATATAGTGCATCAATTGCAGATGGAACAGGGTTGGATAGTGCTCATAGAACCAAGTAGCCAAATTGGCCTGCAAGCACAAGAAAAACTGGCAAGTCACGAGTTTCGGACATGGCCTCTGACTACACCTCATGAATCACTCAATACCCTTCAAAGCATACTCGCTCAAGCTCAATTGACTTACCCACCTAACACTAACTCGCATCATACTCACCTTGATACCCGTATTGCTCGTTTGCTCGAACAATTGGATCAGTGTTTTACACAAGACTGCTTAAAACCAGAACATTGGCAAGCGCAAGAGGTCGCGAGTATTGTTAACCTATCACAAAGCCGATTTTTGCATTTATTCAAAGAAAATATGAAGTTACCTTGGCGACCCTATTTACTATGGCGCAGGTTAATCTGTGCCATTCAAGCGTTAAGCCAGGGGCAGTCCGCAACACAAGCCGCTTATATTGCAGGTTTCGCTGACAGCGCACATCTCAGTCGCACCTTCAAAAAACAGTTTGGGATCACCCTGCGTCACGCACTTAAAGGCATTCAAAGGTAAATAGCCAGTTTATTCAATTTCATTTGGCAGCCTGTTGGCATACTCCTACACACAACTTTAGGAGTAAACATATGCACCATTACCTCAAACAAACACCACTATTAAATTTTACACACCCTAATATCCAAGCACTTATTAGTACTAAAGGCTGGTTGCAGATGAGTAAACCAGAAGCACTTCAAGCAATCTATAACTTTGTCAAAGATGAGATAAAGTTTGCTTATAGTGAACGAGATGATTTGTGCGCAAGTACGGTATTACAGGATGGCTATGGGCAATGTAACACCAAAGGCACCTTATTAATGGCGTTACTGCGCGCCGTGCAGATCCCGTGTCGCTTGCATGGCTTCAAAATAGATAATGCGCTTAAAAAAGGCGTGATGCCGAATTGGATTTTGCAACTCGCCCCCAAAGCAATCATCCATAGCTGGGTTGAGGTTTATAGCAGTGGAAAATGGTTAGAACTAGAGGGTTATATCATTGATAAACAATATTTGTCTGCAATACAGAAGCGTTTTTTGAACCATCAAGGGCAGTTCATCGGCTATGGTATTGCTACCCCTTGCCTGCAGTCACCAGCCAATGAATTTAATGGGGGAAATACCTATATTCAGCGAGAGAGTATTATGAAATCTTTGGGTGTATTTGCTCACCCTGAGCAATTCTACGACCAATTTAGTAATCTCAAAGGGATAAAGAAATGGCTATACCAATGGATATTACGCCACATTATAAATGCCAATATCGTGCAAATTCGGCAAAAGACGCATCACAGCAGCTCATAGCACCGACAAGGCAGCCTCAATTATGCCATTGTTTACTTTGTAGCTAGAATGAGTAGTGATGAAGATTATGCAGCGTCTTTCTATGGTATTCAATTTGTTAAATAGTATTCTTTGTCGGTGTGTATACATAGGCTTACTATTTTTTGCCACTTTCACCGATGCTCAGCAACTCACGCTGGTCAGCAGCGAAGGTCCACCTCATACAATTAATGATGAAGTGCATAGTGGCATTGATTTAGATGTCACTAAAGCAATATTGAAGCGCCTAGGGTTCGAAGTTAAGCTAATGTTTGTACCGCTTGGGCGAGCTGAGGTGCTAGTAAAAACAGCGGAAGCTGATTTAATGGCACCCATTTTTCATACACAAGACAGTAAAAACTTTTTTATCAGTGAGCCAATTGTCACTTATAAGCCGATGGTTTTTTCATTGAAAAGCGCAAAACTGTCTCCTGCCAATATTATGGAACTTAGTAATTATGCTGTGATCACTTTTCAAGGTGCTCCAGGCTATTTTGGTGAAGAGTTTAAAGCGATGGCAGCAAAAGCTGATTATGTAGAATCACCTCGAATGTCAGTGATCCCCAATTTATTACACAAAGACCGATTTGATTTTGCTGTTCTCGATAAATATATTTTTTATTATTTTTACCGCCAAAACAATAAAGCGCGCTCGATAGCACACTTTCAAGAACACCCACTTATACCACCCGTTAAAGCAAGTGTTGCATTTAAAGATGCACAGCTTCGAGATGCTTTTAATCATGAGCTAAACCTTTTTAAGCAAGAAGATAGTTACCAACAAATTGTCAATCACTACCTAGGAAACATTCCCTTTTAAAAAATTCCAGTTAATGATGAGTATCGCCTTTAAAGCGTTTGTCTGTGAAAAAAGCCGCCTAAGCAGCTTTAGGACTGGGGAAACATAGCAGCGATTCAACGCTGTAAAGGTAGAACGCGACGTTACTGTCGAGCGAGCATCTCTGTTAATGCTTCTATCACTGTTTCGGGGTGCTCAAAGAGGACTTGGTGGCTCGCATGCTCTAGCGGGAAATAGTCGCCTTGTGTCTGCGCTACTATGGCTTTGCTCCAAGTGCTTCCTTCGGTTTGCCACTTGATAAGCCCTTGCTTTTGAGCTTCGGTTTCTGCCTGACTAATATCAATCCGCTCAAAGTCACTATCGATTATACTAACTGGAATCGAAAGGTTATCAGCAAGATAGCGCGATGCCTCTATATCATCGTAGTAGTTCATCATCTCCTTGATACGAGTCACTTGCCTACTAATTCTTGTGCGTTGAGAAGTTACAGCATCATAGTAGCCCCAATCCATTTTTGGCATATTATCAGACGAAATGAGACCTCGAACTTCCGTTCGTTCAAGCGCGATCCTCTCAAGCGTCCGCTCTGTCCACGCTCCAGTTGATACATGCTCAGTAAACTGCTTTTTATATTCGCGCAAGTATGCAATGTCCTCTGACTGATACTGACTGATAGAGTGTGGCAGTAAAATATCTGGATCAACCCAAATCATCCCCTTGGTCGTGACGGATTGATTAGGGTGATTTTGATACATTAAGGTTGCTAAGTTACTGTTCGAAAAAGCAATGAATATAACGGATTTAACTTTTAATGCTGCTAGCAGCTTAGGTAAGTCCTGCGCAAACATAGATAAAGAGGGCTCCGTAACATCTGTGCTCCATGCGTTATTAAGCCGATCGACAACATGTACTTTGCCATGCTCTGCAAGCATAGGCTGTATTAAAGCACTCCATGCCGAGTCACTATGGAAAAACTTATTCGTCCCTGATAAAAGCACTATGTCACTCTTACCATTACTGGACCCCATTGTTCTGACATGATAATCGCCCGACTCTAGACGGTAGAGCGCAGAATGAGATGGTAGCTTTACATCACTGCTCTCATCAAAAAATGTGAGTACTTCCTTACTTGTATTAAAGTTATTAAAGGACCAAGTATGATAGCCACCATGAATTGAGATAAGTTTATTCGTGATAAATTCATCGTTCTGATACACCCTCGCTAAAACGCCCTCTGCGACGGTTTCCTCTGCAAATTCACTGTTTATTTGGTTTTGTCTAGCAATAAGGTCAATTGCATTGTGGGCTGACAATAGCCCAAAGTTGCTATGTTCTAGGCCCTCATAAGGTAAGGTGTCATCAAGCGTCCCCATCACCATCATATAATTAGTTGGCTCAGCAATCGAACACACAGCCGCCAGCTGTTTAGACATGGGTGAAGCAACACTTGCAACCCCTTTGAATAGCTCATTGTGCTTACACATCATGTTTTGACTAAATAACCCACCTTGAGAAAAACCGACAGCGTAGTTCTCTCCCTCAAGTAAATTATATTCGCCATGCATCTCATTGACGATATCCACAACAAACTCTACATCTTGGGCATTAAGTCGATGTGCCACATTGCAACCACATCCATCATCCCACTCTACTTCTTTCGATTTAGGATAAACAACAATATAGTCATCACTGAGCAGTTCAAAGCCCGTCATTTGCTGCATTCCTTCGGCCGTTCCACCAGAGCCATGGAACGCAATGAGCAACTTATATGCCTTATGCTTATCAAATCCAACGCTAGGAAAAGCAATCCGATAGTGGCGACCATGCCTAGAGACGACCTTTGTCGTGTTAGCCGATAGCTCGTCACTACTGACATCAGAAGTCATTGGCTCGGTGCTATTTGTGTTGTTCGACTTGCTACTGCCACATGCACACAACCCTATCGCAAGTAGAAAGGTAAAAGTTAGCCTCATTATAATTTCCTCCTTTAACTTTGCCTTACCCTAATTTGCTTGCTAAATTGGTGCATAACGATTTGCAGATTTTATCGTTACCTTTTCCTTACCAAAAATAAAAATATAATAATCAAAAACTTGAAGATGAATTATTTAATAAATGGAATTGTTTTTAATACTCAACTCCGCACGCTGAATTTCCAAAGCACAACGATTCAGCTAGAAGCAAAGTCTTACGAGTTACTGCTAGCGTTCATTACTCACCACAAGACGATACTGTCTAGAGATGAATTAATCGCCCTAGCATGGCAAGGACAAGTTGTTTCTGATGGGGCAATAAACAAAGCAGTATCTAAACTGAGACGACACTTAGCACAGCTCCAACGCAATACGGTATTTATTGTTACAAAGCCCAAATTGGGCTATCAGCTTCGCTTTGAAGCTGAACCAATTGCCGATGACACAAAGCACGCTCAAACAAGCACATTAGATAAGCGGTATTTGCTGCTCCCTGTGTTAATCATGATAAGTGCAACACTCTATCTATTTAATCTAACTCAATCGGATAGCGTGACTAAAACGACAGTTTTACTTGAACGGATCTCGGCCTACGATGGTTTAGAAAGGAATCTTAGCGCCAGTAGGAACGCTCAATTACTATTTATATCTTCACCGACGCATAACCAACCTAAAAGACTAATTTTAAAGTCTCTCACAGATAACTCAGAGCAAATTATTCCTATTGATTCTCAGTCTTTAACCTTTGCTAGCCTAAGTCCCTCGGGCACATCAATTATGTGGGTCGCCCAAAATAATGAGGGCTGTAACATAATGCAATATGAGCTGCGCTCTGACACTCAACGACCTATTTTTACCTGCTCTGATATGCAGGATATTAAACTGAGTTGGCAAGCCGATGAGCAAGCCATTTTTATCCGTGCCAGAGTCAATAACGCGTCACCTTACGTGATTTATAAACTCATGTTGGGCTCAAAAACACGACAACAAATTTCACTGCCACTCAAGTATGCACAAATGAGAGGGGACTTTTTGCTGGCTGCACACCCCAAAAATAATCTTATCGCTTATGTTCGGTATACTGAGTCAAACACCACAGAAATACATCTTGTTGATGGCAACACTTTTGACACACACGCTGTTTATCCCACTCCACACATGGTCAATGCAATCACTTGGAGCGCCATAAGTAATACACTGTATCTTGCTGATGAAAAGAAGATCTACCGACTGAATAATGACACCGGTCAAACTGAATTAATTAAACAGCTGAGCTTGCCGATTGAATCAATGTCAGTTATCGACCGTGATATGCAAGACAGGATATTATTTAGCCAATATCATGCTAGCTCGTCAATTAAAAGCTATAACTTGGGCAATAAAACAATAACGAATGTTTTTAATAACGCCGCTCTGAATCGTTTACCACGGAGCTACCAAGATGGCCTTGTTTTTATTTCTGATATGGGAAAAGAGCACACGCTTTGGCATTATCAGGGGGAAAAGTTATCGCAGTTAAACATCCCATTTGAATTTGGGTTCTCTCGTTACCATATCAACTCAGCATTACAAACTATGGTGTTCGAAAAGCTCGGTGCCGTCTATGAATATGACCTCAACCATGCCTCCCTAAAGCGACTTATCGGCAGTGAACACCAAGCATACGCTGCTAACTATGGGTCGGATCCAAATCATATTGTTTACAGTAGCAATAAATCAGGTCAATGGCAGCTATGGCAATACAATAAAAAGACCTCATTACACCAAAAACTGACCACCCATGGCGGGTATAGTGGCTATTTTTATCATGATCAGCTTTACTTTAGTAAGCGTAATCAAGCAGGATTATGGACTTTAAACTCTGGCAAAGAACAGATGTTGATTAAAGATTTCAGCAATATCAACTGGCTAAACTGGCAAATTGTCAATGGCAGTATCTACTTTTATAGGAAAGGCTCAGGTGTCTGGCAATATCATTTAGGCCGCCAAGTCGAAAAGCTAGTCATGAGTGAGCCCGAAGGCTTTGTACATCAGTACCATATCACCAGTGATGAACAACAACTTATATTCGTGCAGTTAAACCCACTACAAGGTGATATACATGCTCTGGTACTCAACTAAGCTGTTGTCTTTAAAGCCAATAAAAACAAAAAACCCAGCCGAGGCTGGGTTTTTAGTATTCTGTAAAAGCAAAATTACTTGATTTTTGCTTCTTTGAAAACCACGTGCTTACGAACCTTAGGATCGTACTTTTTGATTTCCATTTTTTCAGGCATGTTACGCTTGTTCTTGTCGGTAGTGTAGAAATAACCAGTACCAGCAGTTGAAACTAAACGGATCTTATCACGCATGATTCAGCTCCTTAAACTTTTTCGCCGCGAGCACGGATATCTACTAATACCGCGTCGATGCCTTTTTTATCGATAATACGCATACCTTTAGTAGTAGTACGTAATGTAACGAAACGTTTTTCGCTTTCAACCCAGAAACGGTGTGTTTGTAGGTTAGGTAGGAAGCGACGCTTAGTAGCGTTGCGCGCGTGTGAACGGTGGTTACCTACCACTGGGCGCTTACCTGTAACTTGACAGACTTTAGACATGTCTATGTATCTCCAATAACTTCGCTCGAGCTTAATTTTCCCTTGGACCTTAACTGCGTTGCCCCGGGGTAAATCAGAGGGCGCTCTTTATACAGCATCTACAGGCAGAGATCAAGGATCTGATCCTATCTAATCAGCTCATGTGTAAATTTGATAGCGGCCAATTATAATGATCGAAAGCCCCTTAGGAAAGCAAAAACTGCATTTAAATTAAACTAATTTGTAAAAAAGCGCGCAAAGTGATGTTTTTTACAACTTTGTTGCCTTAAACTCGCTAAATTAGCCCACGCTGGGCAAATGAAATACATTGGTTACCTGCCACTATCAAATGATCGAGCACATGTATATCAACTAAGGCCAGCGCATTTTGTAGTTTTTTGGTGATTAATTTATCTGCGTGGCTGGGCTCAGCAACACCCGATGGGTGGTTATGAGCAAAAATAAGCGACGCGGCATTATACTTTAAAGCCGCTTTGACAACCTCCCGAGGATAGACACTGGCAGCATTAATTGTACCGGTGAACAACACCTCATCTTTTATCAAACGATTTTGATTATCTACAAACAATGCCATAAATACTTCATGACCTAACCCGCGCAACTGCATCGTTAAATAATCATTCACAGCTTGTGGACTGTGGAATATGGTGTCTCGTAGACACTGCTCTTTTAAATAACGTTTACTGAGCTCTAACACAGCTTGTAGCTGAACATACTTCGCCTCGCCTAACCCCTTAAACGTTGAAAACTCATCCAAACTGGCATTAAACAAGTTTTCCAATGAATGACTTTGCACAAGCAATGACTGGGCAAGTTCAATGGCATTCATTCCTTTAATACCAGTACGTAAAAAAATTGCGAGTAGCTCTGCATCTGTTAGAGCTGATGGTCCCTGAGTTAGCAGCTTTTCACGAGGGCGTGCATGCACAGGCAGTGTGTGTAATTGCATCTCCGATCCTTAGAGTGATTATCCGTTTATCTTAAGTGTAGTGAGCAAATTTGATTATTCAAAACCTGTGGTTACTCCCCTCACCAAGCATGCTGTGTTATCTTTATAGCCTCGAAAATAAAACTTGGGTTTCAGGGCATGAGCCAACAAAACAAAAACATTGTGCTAGGGATCAGTGGTGGTATCGCCGCATACAAATGTGCCGAACTGGTTAGACGTTTGAAAGAGCAAGGCTGTACCGTCAAGGTCGTGATGACAGACTCTGCGAAGCACTTTATTACCCCATTAACCATGCAAGCCGTCTCTGGCGAACCTGTATCAGATTCATTGCTAGACCCAAGTGCTGAAGCCGCCATGGGGCATATCGAGTTTGCCAAATGGGCTGATCTGATCTTAGTTGCACCAGCCAGTTGCAACATTATTGCCAAAATGGCACATGGCATCGCCGATGATTTGCTCACTACATTATTGCTCGCCACACCAGCAGAAGTGGCAGTTGCGCCGGCGATGAACCAACAAATGTATGCGCATGCGGCCACACAAGCTAATTTAAAAACGCTCTCTGCTCGTGGCATAAAAATTTGGGGACCCGGTCAAGGAGAACAAGCTTGTGGCGACGTTGGTGCAGGGCGAATGTTAGAGCCCCATGAATTAGTCGAGTTGTGCTTAGCGCCAGAACCTGCCACCGTTTTGGCAGATACCACAGTGACTATCACGGCTGGCCCAACTCGCGAAGCGCTCGATCCCGTGCGCTTTATCAGCAATCACAGCTCAGGAAAAATGGGGTACGCACTTGCTCAAGCCGCACTGATGCTTGGTGCAAAAGTGAATCTTATTTCTGGTCCGGTCACTATTACACCACCAGCTGGTGCCAATGTCATTAACGTTGAGAGCGCAATACAAATGCGCGATGCCGCGCTGAAATTAGCACCAGAATCTAATATTTTTATCGGTTGTGCAGCGGTTGCAGACTATCGAGCCTCACAAGTGAGTGAGCAAAAAATTAAAAAGCAAGGTGAAGATATCACTGTCACTATGGTTAAAAATCCCGACATCATTGCCGAAGTAGCCGCACTCACCAATAAACGTCCTTACACAGTTGGTTTTGCCGCCGAAACGCAAAATGTAGAGCAATATGCGCAAGGTAAGCTGAAAAATAAAAACTTGGATATGATTTGCGCGAACGATGTATCAAGAGAAGGGCTTGGGTTTAATGCTGACGACAATGCGTTAACCCTATTTTGGCAAGACGACAGTATTGCGCTTCCTGTTGCAAATAAACAAGAACTCGCGCTAAATGTTATGTTGGAGATCACAAAGCGCTTTGATTATTAATGTATTATTTTCAGCCACTTTAAAATACTAGCACCAAGCTGAATAAAACATTAACATAAGGCCCCGAGCAAATAAGTGTGAGCTGCTTGGGGTTTGCACTGACCATAATAACGATAACGAAAGGAAAGTTCATGCCAGCGACTAAACGCAGTAATCGCAAAGAGCAAATACTACAATCTCTCGCACAAATGCTTGAAACTAGCCCCGGTCAACGCATCACCACCGCAAAATTGGCCGCTGAAGTGGGTGTATCTGAAGCAGCACTTTACCGTCACTTCCCCAGTAAAGCTCGCATGTTCGAAGGCTTGATAGAATTTATAGAAGATACTTTGCTATCGCGTATCAACCTCATTTTAGAAAATGAAAAAGAAACCCAAGGACGTATTTATAATATTTTGATGCTACTCCTTGCCTTTGCTGAAAAGAACCCTGGGATCACCCGTATTTTGACTGGCGATGCGCTACAAGGTGAACAAGAACGTTTACGAGAACGCGTACAGAGCCTATTTGAAAAGCTTGAAACACAATTTAAACAAGTCCTGCGTGAACGCAAACTTCGTGAAGGTAAAGCCTTTGCGACGGAGGAAAGTGCACTAGCTAACTTATTTTTGGCTTATGTTGAAGGCAAAATGAATCAATTCGTTCGTAGCGATTTTAAGGCATTACCCAGCAGTCAATTTGAAAAACAATGGGTCGAACTACAAAAGATCTGGCTCGCCTAACCCCTATCTTAAACAAGGTGATAACGTATGTTTTCACCTTTTATCTCTCTATCTTAGACATTTGCCGCAAGCAACTTTAGGCAAGTTTACTTCCATGTTAAAACCCTAACATGGCCCATAACTAAAGTTAAAAAATGAAATCCACTTATTCTTTGCTTGCTGCAAGCATGCTGTTTGCGGGCTCCGCCGTTGCCGGCAAAGCCCCGCTAAAATTTACCGATGTTTTTGATTATAAGTATGCACGAGGCACCGTGCTATCCGAGGATGGTCAGTTCCTCAGTTTATCGGCTCAGCCCTATCGTGGTGACTCGATTGGTCAAATATATAATTTACAAACCAACCAGCTACTTGCACAAATCCCCAGAGGCACCAAGCCATTCATTAATAAGTCAGCAAACTGGGTGGCATTTAAGCAGCCTGCTTCATTATTAGAACAAGAAACCGCTGATAAAAAGGCCAAAAAAAAACTGCCTACCAACCTAATCCTCGTTAGTACAAGTACGGGTGAACAACACACATTTGAGAACATTAGTGACTATCAGCTTTCTGACGATGGCCAGTGGTTAGCTTATCGCGAAAAAAGCACTGATAAAAAAGACAAGCCAAAAAGTAAAGAAACTCCCCGTGAAGAGCAAGTCAGCATTCCATCAGACAAAGGGGATAAAGCTTATACCTTAGTCGTGGTGAACCTCAAAACCCAAGCGGTTCAGCGCATTCACAATGTTGCAAAATATGCCCTAAGTCCTGCCGCTAACGGCATTTTGTTTAATACCGTTAGTGACGACGGGGCGAAAAACCACATCACTTATCTTGAACTAGACACTGCTAAGCAGCATATTTTGTTTGACGAACCCGGTATAACGGTGAGCCAAATCGCGTGGCACCCTAAGGGGCAAAGGGTGGCTTTTTATCAAAGTAACTACGTTAATGATGATAAGCGTCGCAGAAATTACCAACTGACACTTTGGCATATCAATGAAAATAAGACCCAGCATATTGTCCACCAACGAGGTTGGCAAAGTGGTAAAACTGCCTCTTTAAAATGGTCCAAAGAAGGTGAGCGCCTGTATTTTGAAAACCGTCCGGCTTTAGCAGCGAAACCAAAAGAACTTAAATACGAAGCGCAAAACTCATTAACCGATGTTGATGTGATCCGGGCACAAAAGGGCCTACAAATTTGGCACAACAACGACCCAGAAATAAAAACTCGTGAGGCAAAATCATGGAAAGATGTGAATAAGCATCGCCATTATCAAGCCGTTTATCACATTAATGGCGAACAAGTTGTCCAGCTGAGCGATGACTCACTGCCTAATATTACCCTAAATACTGAGGCCAACTTTCTGCTGGCGAGTAATGACCAGCCTTACCTAAAACAGATCATGTATAAAGGCTTTTATGACGATTACTACGCGGTCAGCGCTACAAGTGGCAAAAAGCAACTCATTGTCAAAGAATCTCCATTTAAGCCAAGTTTGTCACCAACAGGTAAGCATGCGGTTTATTTTAAAAACCAGCAAGTTTGGCTAAAAGACTTAGCGCAGCAAAGCGAATCGGCTATCAGCAAAGCTGTTAAAGACGCAATCTTCGCCGATGATAGACACGACTACCCGCAACCACAACCTGGTTATGGCTTTGCGGGTTGGCAGCTAGATGGCAACGTTGTGTATGTTTACTCTAAATACGATATTTGGGCCTTTGATGTTCAAACGCAACAAGCAACGCGCTTAACGCAAGGTAAAGAAACACAAACCCAATACCGTGTTAAACAACTTGGCGACGATAAACTCGGTTTTAGCCGTGACGACAGATTGTTGCTTGAAGCACACAACTTGGCTAACAAGCAGACCCATGTCGCTACTTTGTCATTGACTGATAATAAACTCACCGCGGTATTAAGCGGCGAAGCGCGTTTTACTCTAGTTAAAAAGGCAAAAGAGTCTGACAAACTCATCTTTACCAAACAAACCTATCATCAGTTTCCCGACTATTGGCACACCAACACAGCATTTCAAAAGCCACAAAAAGTGACCAATTTAAACCCTCAAACTCAGCAATTTGCATGGGGCGAAAAACCAGAATTGGTGCGATACAAAGGTTATGATGGTGAAGATTTACAAGGCGTACTGATCAAACCTGCAGGTTACAAAAAGGGCGATAAGGTACCTGTTGTAATTTACTTCTATCGCTACATGAGTCAACGTATGTATGACTTCCCAAAAATGGAGTTAAATCATAGGCCTAACTTCCCAATGTTCACCTCAAATGGCTACGCAGTATTCTTACCAGACATTCGATTTGAAATTGGCTATCCAGGTCGTTCATCAACACAAACCATGATCAATGCAGCACAAAAGCTGATTGATATGGGTGTAGCACATCCAGATAAAATTGGTTTACAAGGCCACTCTTGGGCGGGATACCAAAGCGCCTTTATGGTGACACAAACCGATATGTTTAAAGCGGTCGTATCTGGTGCACCAGTTTCTAACATGACCTCGGCTTACAGTGGTATTCGATTGAAATCAGGCTTAGCACGTCAGTTCCAATACGAAACAGGGCAAAGCCGTATTGGGAAAACACTAATCGAAGCACCTGAGTTATACATTGAAAATTCACCGGTCTTCTATGCAGACAAGGTCAACACACCTATCCTAATTATGTTTGGTGATCACGATGGTGCTGTGCCATGGCAAGAAGGTATTCAATACTACCTCGCGCTTCGTCGCCACAATAAAGATGCCATATTCTTGCAATACGAAGGCGAGCCACATCATCTGAAAAAGTTCCCAAATCAAGTGGACTTCTCAATTCGTATGATGGAGTACTTTGACCACCACTTAAAAGGCAAACCGGCCGCACAGTGGATAAAACAAGGTAAAGCCTATTCCGACGAGTAAATGTGTCATTACCTTTAACAAGCAAAAAAAAAGAGTGGCAAACGCCACTCTTTTTTCGTCTTAAATTCCGCTTAAATTAGAAGTTAAACTTCACGTTAGCGAATAGACGACGACCAATCACGTCATAAACACCTGGCTCAGTGTTCGCGTTAAACGCACTGTGGAAGTACGGGGGTTCTTTGTCTAATAAGTTGTTGATACCAATACTTACAGAAGCAGACTCAAAGTTGTAGTTTGCAGATAAGTCATGATAGAGCACAGCATCTGCGATGTTGTCCGCGGTGATGTTTGCAGGGCGGTTCTTATCCGTTGTTTCATCGATATAAGTTGTATCCCACGCAACGCTCCAGTCATCGCGGCTATAACGTAATGTGGTGTTCGTACGCCACTCAGGGAATACCGCAAAGCCATCTGCAGTGCCAACAACATCACGCTGGAAGCCAAGGCTTGGCCAGTTTTCTTCGCGGCTCATGACATAAGTACCCGAGAATAAGAAGTCAAACTTACCTTCAAGCGCCTCCAAACCGTATTGAACTTCAAAATCAATACCGTCCGTTTCCACTTTGCCTAGGTTACCAAACGCCGATTCTGCGTCCGCCGGGAAAATACCATCATAAGGTTTGCCATCAGGGAACGCATTACAAGCAGGGCTAGATAAACCGACCGAGTTCATACACTGTGAAAATAAATCATTATATGGAATATCACCAATCCACTGATCGACACTGATGTTCCAATAATCAACGCTCACAATTAAGTTTTCAATCGCTTGTGACTGATACACCACACCAAAGGTGATTGACTCTGACTCTTCAGGTTTTAAATCCACCGTTGGCGCTTTTGTTGTATAAGTAGACTGCCACGCAAAACCCAATTCAGCTGGTGATACACCCATTGCCGCACAGTTATCACGCACCGTTTGTGAAATATCGTTACGTACTTGAGATTGACCTGGGATTGCCGATGCAAACTCACACAGTGACTCTGCGACAGGGAAGTCTGAAGTATCTTGTTGGTTTAGCTCACTGATATTCGGCGCTCTAAAGCCCGTCGCGAAGCCACCACGTACTTTAACTCCATCCAACACATTCCAGTCAAAACCAATTTTGTAGTTGAAGTCAGAGCCGGCACTGGTGTCATAGTCAGAGTAACGTGCTGAGGTACTGATAGACAAATTATCTAATACTGGCAGGTATAACTCACCGTAAATTTCATCGACCGAGAAACTACCTGATTGTGGTGCTGATGCGCCATCTGTCGTTAAACCCTCTGACGCAAATTCGTCCGGCGTAAATGACCCTTTCTCTTTACGGGTTTCGTAACCAAGTGCCCAACCAATCGGACCACCAGCTAAGATATCGGCGTTGATATCGCCATATAGGTTAAACTGCCATAATTGCATTTGACCAAAGTAGAGGTTCTTTAATGAGCCAACGCTTAAAAAGTCCATTTGCTCTTGCGAGATACTACCGTATGGTGCAAACGGGTTTAATACACCTGCCGCCTTACACGCCGCATCCGCATTACACAGCTCTGGTGTTACCGCAATTTCCCACTTATCTAGGCGGTGATAGTTACGCGTGTTTTGGATATTCTCATTTTGCGCAAAGGTGTATGATACATCCCAGAATAAGCTATCTGAAAACTCACCTTTAAAACCTGATACGATTCTAAAAGTATCAGTAGATTGTTGGAATAAACGACCACCTGATTCAACAAAACGACGATTAACACGCACCGCTTCATTTGACACGCCAAAATCGTTATCAGCGTTTACACCAAATGGGTTATACGGGTTAGAAGCTGGCACTAAGTCATTCCACTGCTCTTCACCAGTTAGCTTACTAATGTAACTATTCGTCACACCAAACGAGGCATCCGGTGCCAAACGCTCTTGCGAGGTACGTTTGGTATAGAGCGCTTCACCAAATGCTTGAACTGTGTCTGATACGTCTATTTTGGCATTTAAACCAAATTGCCACTTTTCATTAGGCTGCATCAACGCATTTACAGGTGAGAAATCGTAAAAATCTTTATCACCTTCGAAAATGCGCACTTTACCTGTCTGTTCATCAACGATAAAACCATCATCCGGATAACCGGGAACGCCACGAATACGACGACTGTTTGATGAACCCGACGGGCCTAAAATAAAAGCACTTTTATCTTCGTTTAATACAGGGAAAATACCTCTCGCTGCAAAGTCACGATCTAGCTGTTTAATTTCACCCTGCTTTGAGTATTCTAGTGATGCAACGATGTTACCTTGGTCACCAGCAACACCAAAGGTAAATGCAATACCTTTATTTTCAGCATCCCATTCTTCCGTGCCCGCGCCGTATGAAATAGAAACTTCCGCCCCCTCAAAGTCATCTTTAAGAATGATATTCACTACCCCAGCAATCGCATCGGTACCATAAATCGTTGAAGCACCATCTTTGAGTACTTCAATACGCTTAACCAACGCCATAGGTACGGCGTTTAAGTCAACCGCACCATCACCGTTTACATCACCAATTTGACGACGACCATTGATAAGTACCAGTGTTCTTTCAAAACCAAGACCACGTAAGTCGATTTTTTTCTGACCTTGATCACTATTGTTGTTGGTACTGCCACCCATCTGGTAGCCGGTAAAAGAAGGAATGTTTTTCAAAAACTCATCAACACTACCTACACCCGATGCGATCAAGTCACTTTCGTCGAATGATGCGATAGGGCTGGCTGATTCGAATTCTTGTCGAAGTATTCTTGAACCTGTTACTTCGATTTTTTCTACCTGTTGAGTATCTTCCGCAGAGAGTGCTGCGTTTGGAAGCAATACAGCTAACATTGAGCTATACAGCGCAGTTTTTTTGAATTGCATTGTGTTGTTCCTTTTTACAAATTTTATTTTTTTATCCTGGCTTTTAAGCCACATAAAAAACTATCACAGCCCAACAAAAAAACAACAAAATAATATTAAAAACAGCCCCGTACCTGTCACAATTAATATACATGAATACAAAATTATCTGAATCTTAGTTATAAAACAGAGCTCTCCCCTGCGTACCCAATTTGGATATAAAAAAACTGTTATTAAAAGAATTTAAATATAACCAATAATAAATACAGCCACTCAGAACATCTGATGGTTAATAAATGGATAATTAGTAGTTAACCGAAACCGCGTTTCCCACTTCATTAAGCCCAATCGCAACAAACCAAAAAATTCACAAAATAGAGTTTAAGCTCCAAGCACTATCTTCAACTTCTTTTATGGCTGGCATCGTCACGCACTAACGTTTAGAATAAGCGTTTGGTTTAATTTATTGGTGTCAACCACCAGTTAGTTGATGAGCAACAACCTATGACAGTGACTACTCGCGGCAATCTTTTTATTCTTTCTTCAGCATCAGGTGCTGGTAAATCGAGCTTGATAAAAGCGTTGTTAGAAAAGTATTCAGATATCAAAATGTCTGTGTCGCACACCACTCGCGCCCCTAGACCCGGTGAAAATGACGGAGAACACTACCATTTCGTCACCGTTGAGCAATTTGAAAAACTCGTTGAACAAGGCGATTTTTTTGAGTGGGCAAAGGTGTTTGATAATTACTATGGCACCTCAAAAGCAGCGGTTGAAGAGCAACTAAACAGTGGTATTGACGTATTTCTAGATATTGACTGGCAAGGCGCACAGCAAGTTCGCAAACTAGTACCCGACGTAAAAACAGTGTTTATTTTACCGCCCTCACTAGAAGAGCTGGAAAATCGCTTAAACGGCCGCGGACAAGACTCAAAAGAAGTAATTGCATCTCGTATGGCGCAGTCAAAGTCTGAAAGCTCTCATTACAATGAGTTTGATTATGTACTCATTAATGACGATTTCGATACCACGCTTGGCCAACTTGAACACATCGTTATGGCGGCTCGTATGGAATTAGGCGCACAGAAAATTCGCTATGCGCCGTTAATTGAAGATCTTTTACGCTAAATTGGTGATAAATTTTAACCACCCACTTGGCGAATAGGCTCTCGTGCAGTAAACTAGCCTTTTGCAAATGAATTTAACTTTGGAGTGCTTCGATGGCTCGCGTAACTGTAGAAGATGCAGTAGATGCAATTGGTAACCGTTTTGATTTAATCTTGGTAGCAGCGCGCCGCGCTCGTCAAATCGCTGTAGGTGGAAAAGATCCTATGGTTGACGCTGAAAACGATAAGCCAACGGTTATCGCTTTGCGTGAAATTGAAAAAGGTCTTGTTAATACTTCTTCACTCGATGTAATCGACCGTGAAGAACAGCAAAACCAAGAAGCTGCTGAACTTGCAGCTGTTGCAGCTATCGTAGGCGGCAACAACTAAAACTGTCTAGGTTTAAACAACAATGCCAGCATTTATGCTGGCATTGTTGCTTTATGGCTCAACAAAAACCGTACCTAAAAATAAAGTCCCGACTAGCCGTTGGTTTCTCTGTCAATTCATCGTATATTCGTTACATATCGATAACTTCACCGAATTACTGGAGTGTGAATGTATCTTTTTGAAGGCCTTAAGAAGAAGATCTCTGAATATTTGTCACCCGAAGATGTAGAGCTGGTGCAAAAAGCCTATGTGGTGGCGCGTGAAGCCCATGAAGGGCAAACTCGCTCTAGTGGCGAGCCCTATATCACTCACCCTGTTGAGGTAACACAGATCTTAGCGGGAATGCGCCTTGACCATGAAACGCTCATGGCCGCATTGATGCATGACGTTATTGAAGACACTGATTTTAGTCAGCAAGACCTTGCTGAAATTTTTGGTGAAACTGTCGCAGAACTCGTTGAGGGAGTTAGTAAACTCGATAAACTCAGCTTTAAAGACAAAAAGCAATTTCAAGCCGAAAATTATCGCAAAATGATCATGGCCATGACGCAAGATATCCGCGTGATTTTGATCAAGCTAGCAGACCGAACTCACAACATGCGCACCCTAGGTGCGCTGCGTCCAGACAAACGCCGCCGTATCGCCCGCGAGACGTTGGAAATTTTTGCCCCTATTGCGAATCGTTTGGGTATTCACGATATTAAAAATGAGCTGGAAGATTTAGGTTTTCAAGCCCTCTACCCGATGCGCCATCGCGCGTTAAAATCGGAAGTTGCCAAAGCGCGAGGCAACCGCAAAGAAGTCATCAGCAATATTCAAACTGAAATAGAATCTCGACTAGAAGAGTCTGGTATCAAAGCCTCAGTCAGTGGTCGTGAGAAGCATCTATATAGCATTTACAAAAAAATGTTGAACAAAGAACTGATGTTCAACGAAGTAATGGATATTTACGCCTTTCGGATCAATGTCGATAATTTAGATACCTGTTATCGTGTGCTTGGTGTGGCCCACAACCTATATAAACCCATTGAAACGCGCTTTAAAGATTACATTGCGGTACCAAAAACCAATGGCTATCAATCGTTGCATACCTCTTTGGTCGGCCCTCACGGTATTCCTGTTGAGATCCAAATTCGTACGCATGATATGGACCATATGGCGGATAAAGGGGTCGCTGCACACTGGATGTACAAAAAAGCTGGTGATAGCGCAGGCCACACCGCGCAGCAACGCGCTCGTCAGTGGATGCAAAGCTTACTTGAGCTACAACAAAGCGCGGGTTCTTCGTTTGAATTTGTGGAAAACGTTAAAACCGAGTTATTCCCAGAAGAGATTTACGTATTTACGCCAGATGGTCGTATCGTAGAGCTACCAATGGGTGCGACAGCCGTCGACTTTGCTTATGCTGTGCATACCGATGTAGGAAATACCTGCGTAGGTGCGCGTGTTAACCGCAAGCCTTACCCGCTCAGTAAAGCCTTAGATACCGGCCAAACCGTTGAGGTCATTACTAGCTCCGGCGCACATCCAAATGCCACTTGGCTCAACTTTATCGTCACAGGTAAAGCGCGTTTAGGTGTTCGTAATTACCTGAAAAGCCAGCATCAAGAAGAAGCCATCCAGCTTGGCCGTCGCTTGCTCGACTCAGCATTGGGTGAGAAAAAACTCGATGATATTCCTCAAGAAAGTCTCGACCGAGTGCTAGAAGAGCACAAACTCGGCACCTTGCTAGAATTACTCGTAGAGATTGGCACCGGTAACATCATGAGCGTACTGACCGCGAAACGCTTACTACAGACCGATGATGGCATAGAAAACGTTGCAAAACGCGCGAAGGCCGCCATAATCGGAACAGAAGGCATGCTGGTTAACTACTCAAAATGTTGTCGCCCAGTGCCCGGAGACGCCATTACTGCTTATGTAAGCCAAGGCAAAGGCCTAAATGTACACCGCCAAGAGTGTAAAAATATCAAAGGCTGGGAAAATGAGCGTTCCAAATACTTTGTCGTAAAATGGGAAGATAACCCTGAGAAAGAATATATTGCCGCATTGCGCGTTGAAATCATCAACCACCAAGGTGCATTGGCAAAACTTACAAACGTAGTGGCAACAACACAAGCAAACATTGTTGAAATAGCCACTGATGAAAAAGAAAGTAACTTATACGTGATAGATTTAGGCATCACAGTAAAAGACAGAATTCACGTTGCCAACATTATGCGCCGAATTCGTGTCATGCCAGATGTACAACGCGTATATCGTAAGAAATAGGATTTAATAATATGAACAAAGCAATTATCTCTACCGATCAGGCACCTGCTGCTATCGGTACTTACAACCAAGCAGTTAAAGTCGGCACGGCAGTTTACCTTTCAGGTCAAATTCCTTTAGTGCCAGAAACCATGGAAATGATCTCAGATGACTTTGCCGAACAAGCACAGCAAGTATTCAAAAATCTTACCGCAGTGTGCGAAGCCGCAGGCGGTAAGTTACAAGACATGGTGAAAGTGAATATTTTCCTAACGGATTTAAGTAACTTTGCGACTGTGAACGAAATTATGAGCCAACATTTTAAAACACCTTACCCTGCTCGTGCGGCCATTGGTGTTAAAGAGTTACCAAAAGGCTCGCAAATTGAAATTGACGGTATTATGGAATTACCTTCAACAAACTAACCCATAAGCATGAAGAAGCCACGCATTCGTGGCTTTTTTTATGTCCATTCTTTGATCTTAAGCACTTGACTCTATACTATTTATTAAGCACTCTGTAAGTATTACGATTGATTTTTGTCTCGGTTCAGCTTTCTGGCCATTAAGAGTAAAGGGTGACTAACGTGTTCAAATTGGCACATAACGGAAACGTCCTATTAGATGTTGCTCAGCTTAATCCACCAAATGCCGCTTTTATTATTGAAGCGCTAGAGCAATCTCCTTTTGCCGATTGTGAAGTTGATCACGATTCTATTAATGCTTTTTTTAAAAGCGACTTCCCAGAAAAACACCTTGTTGTTGCTAAAAAAGTGAATGCGCAAATTTTTGTCGAAATTTCAGAAGACAAAATGCAGGCTACCGCCAAACTGATCACTGCCAAAGGCGGCGATATGATCACTGTGGAGCAAGCAAAGAAAGAAATCATAAAAGCAGGAGTTAGTCGCGGCTATAAACGAGCTTATCTTGAAAAAGTGCTTCAAAAGCAACTAGAAATGCCACCAGGTTCACAAGTAAAAGGCATAATCGCACAAGGCCGTCCACCCATTGATGGCCAAGCAGCAAAACTCGTAGCTCATGTCACCACGTTGCGTGAGCGACTCAAGCAACCCAAACTACGCGAAGATGGCTCTGTGGATATGCGCGATTTTGGCAAACTTGCCAGCGTCTCACCGGGCACTGTTTTAGCATCTAAACAACCCGCTACCCCAGGTAAAGAAGGTTTCACAGTAACAGGAGATAGCATTCCTGCAAAAGATGGAGATACTTTCGAGCTAACCGCAGGTGATGGTGCTGAGATTTCGGCAAATAACCCCCAAGAAATTATAGCGAGTATTGCTGGCTGCCCATCTGATATTCAAAACGGTATGCGCGTTGATGACGTATTTACCATCGGCGATGTGGACGTGCGCAGCGGTCATGTTGATTTCAGTGGCAGCGTGGTTGTCACACACAATGTATCTGCGGGTATGAAGGTTAAAGCAAAGGGCGATATCACTGTAATGGGCTCGGTCGAATCCGGTGAACTTATTAGTGGCGGGCACATAGATGTGAAACAAGCCGCAATCGGCCACCTTGACCATCAAAATGATGACCAAGGCTTAACCTGCCGCCTTATTGCTGGTGGTGACATTCATTTATCTCACGGCCAATACGCTTACATCGAAGCTGATAACATTTTCATCAGTAAACAAAGTAACCACTGCGTTATCAAGGCAAAGCGACTACTGCAAGTGGGAGCAAACGATAACCCCAAAGGGAAATTACTTGGCGGTGAAGTATTAGATGCGCAGATGATCATTGCTGGTGAAATAGGCGCCGAGTCTGGTGCAAAAATGACCATCCGTCTTGCACACCGAGGTGTTGAAATAACCCAAGAGACAGATGAGTGCCTCAAAGCACTGACCAAAACCAGCGAACAACTAAGTACCTTACAGCAAACTATTGAAAAAGCGGATCAAGTCAAAGACGCAGACAAGAAAAAACAGCTCATGGCTAAAATCGGTGCCACGCAAATGCACTATTGCCAAGAAGCCGATACCCTAGAACAGAAAATGTCAGATCTTGAAAAAAACCTCAGTGCTTTGCTCGATAACACTAAGTTGGTTGCAAACCAAGCCCTGAACCCCGGTGTTGAAATACATATTTTTGACCGCGTGTATAAAACAACACGCTCATACCCCCCTTGTAGCGCAAGCTTGGTGGAGAACAAAATTGAGATAGAGTTTAAGACCAGTTGATGCAGCCTTAAACCAAACACAAAATAACCGCCCTATAATAAGAAAATTTTTTTCTTGTTATTTACCAAGTTAATACTTCCCTATATATTCCCCATTTTAGAGCCAAAAGTATATCTACACAAAAGCTTGATATGCAACAACGCCGAAAATATAGGCAATAACTATGGAATCATCTCAATCAAATCAATTTGCTAGCGCGCTGTCTTGTTTAGCTTTAATTGCGAGGTATTATCAAAAACCAGTGGAAATGGATGCGTTACACAAAGAGTTCGCTCATCAAGAGATGGAGAAACTTAACTTACTAAATATACAAATTGTACGCGCAGCCAAGTTTTTAGGCCTCAAAGCCAAGTTTAAATCAGTGCCCATCAACAAGATCGGTAATGATGTGCTACCTGCTATTGCTCAACATCAAGATGGCCATTTTGTGGTGATAGCGAAATGCGACAAAAACACTTGCCTGATACAGGATATCAACCAAAATAAAGCCCCTGAACTTATTTCATTTGAGCAATTTAGTGAGTCTTATCAACCCGAACTGCTTTTACTCACTCCGCGTTCAAGCATACTGAATAGCCAGACTCAGTTTGGCTTTAAGTGGTTTGTTCCTGCATTGGCTAAATATAAACGCTATTTTACCGATGTTCTTCTGGCGTCATTTTTTATTCAGTTACTTGGGTTGGCTTCCCCTATTTTCTTCCAGGTGGCGATTGATAAGGTGATGGTCCACAAGGGAATGACCACACTCGATGTACTGGCCATTGGTTTTTTTATCATCATAACTTTTGAAGTGCTTTTGACGGCACTGCGCGCTTACTTGTTTAGTCATACGACTAATCGCGTTGATGTCAGCCTAGGTAGTGAGCTTTACCAGCACATGCTAAAACTGCCCATAAGCTATTTTAAAGCGCGCCGTGTGGGCGACACCGTTGCTCGCATAAAAGAGCTCGATACAGTCAGAGAGTTCATGACTGGCTCATCTTTGACTGTCATACTCGACATGTTTTTTACCTTGGTATTTTTTGCGGTCATGTTTTATTACGCCCCAACGCTGACTTGGATTGTAGTGGCTAGCTTGCCTTTATACTTTTTGGTTGCATTAATATTTGGCCCTACACTGAGACAAAAACTCGAAGCTAAGTTTCAACGCAGTGCTGAAAATCACTCCTTCTTAGTTGAATCAGTGCACGGGGTAGAAACGATAAAATCAATGGCTGTTGAGCCTCAAATGCGTAACAAGTGGGATGAAAAACTGGCTGATTACGTCAATGTCTCTTTTAAAGCCTTTCAACTGAATAATGTTTACAGCCAACTATCTAGTTACATTACCAAAATAACTGGGCTATTGATTTTGTACTTTGGGGCCATTGCCGTAACCGATGGCAACCTTTCCATCGGGCAATTCATCGCATTTAACATTTTGGCACAACGTGTTGCAGCGCCCATCATGCGCTTTGCAAATCTGTGGCAAGATTTCCAACAGGCGCGAATTTCTGTCGAGCGCCTCGGCGATGTACTCAATACACCCACAGAAACGGGGACTGGTAGCAACCTCACTCTTCCACAATTAACCGGAAAAATACGTCTTGAGCATGTTCATTTTCGCTATGCGCCAAACCGCCCTCATGCGCTAGCTGATATTAATTTGGACATTAAAGCGGGTGAAGTTGTGGGGATTGTTGGCCGTTCAGGCTCTGGAAAAAGCTCCTTAACCAAACTCCTCCAGCGTTTATATTTGCCCGAATCGGGCCGGGTAATGATCGACAACGTTGATTTAAGCTTGGTCAGTCCAAGTTGGCTCAGACCCAAAATTGGCGTAGTCATGCAAGAGAACTTCTTATTCAATGCTTCAGTGAGGGAAAACATCGCACTGAGCGACCCGTCAGCGCCATTAGAGCAAGTAATACAGGTCGCACAACTAGCAGGAGCAGATGAGTTTATACGTGCCCTGCCTGAGGCATACGATACACAAATAGGCGAACAGGGCTCTAGCTTATCGGGTGGACAACGCCAACGTATTGCCATTGCGCGCGCACTGCTGACCAACCCTCGTATTTTGATATTCGATGAAGCGACCAGTGCGCTGGATTACGAGTCTGAGCGCATCATTAGCCAAAACATGACGCGTATCGCCAAAGGAAGAACCGTGTTTATTATCGCACACCGTTTATCCGCAGTACGCCACGCAAATCGCATTATCGTTTTAGATAAAGGCCGAATTGTGGAGCAAGGCAACCACCATGAATTGATCCAGCAACACGGGCAATACGCCTATTTGATGCGTTTGCAAAACACGCATGATAACAACGTAACGAAGCCAAACATTCAGGGGCAACCATCATGAGCAAGCAAGCTATCGATAAACAGTTGCTAGAGTTTCTCGCCCCTGCTCTTGAAATTCAGGCGGCACCTCCACCCAAAGGCGCTCGGGCAATTATTTGGGCGCTGATGACATTACTGTGTTTGACTATTATATGGCTTTGTTTAGGAAGAATTGACATAGTTGCCACCGCGCAAGGTCAATTAATCCCAAAACAAAAAGTGAAGATCATTCAGCCTTTAGAGTCGGGTGTAGTGACCGCCATTCATATCAGTGAAGGGCAAAAGGTACACAAAGGCCAACTGCTGGTATCCCTCGACCCCGCGATTGCAAAAGCCAATGTACAACAAACCACAGAGCAACTGGTAGAACTAAAACAACAAGTCGCTCGTAAGCGTATCTTACTCAATAATGTAGGTATTGGGGTTCAGCTGGACGATATACAACTCAATGCCCAACATAAAGCACTATTGAATGCAGAACTCAATCAATATCAAAATGAGCAAGCGGGTTTAAGATCACAAATTGAGCAGCTGCGCTCCGAACTAATCGGAGCGCAAGCAAAGCTTAAACAAATTGATAATGTGCTGCCCTTGCTTAAAGAGCGCACCGATGCATTAGAGTCTCTACAAAATAATAAACTCGTCGCCCGCGCCACCTATTTAGAACTCAAACAGCAAATGATACAAATGCGTGAACAGCGACCTGTTGAAGCTGCCAATATTACCGCGTTAAAGAATCGTATAGTAAGCGCCGAACAAGAGCAAAAAACACACACTACGCAGCTGATTAAAAATACCCAATTAGAGCTAAGCGAGTTACTACAACAAACCGCTTCGTTGCAGCAGGAGTTTTCCAAGTATCAATTTTTAGCCGCGCAGCACGATTTAGTGTCTCCTGTATCAGGTACTGTTGAAAAACTCTCTTTAACTACACTTGGTGAGGTTGTCACACCGGCTCAGCAACTCCTAACTATCGTGCCAGCTGACGACGAACTCATTGTCGAAGCCGGCTTACTCAACAAAGACATAGGTTTTGCGTATATTGGCCAAACTGCTGAAGTAAAAATCGAGAGTTTTCCATTTACACGCTACGGCGTTATAGAAGGTACTGTGGTTGATGTATCAACCGATGCGGTTGAACATGAGCAACTTGGTCTGATTTTTCCTGTCAAAGTGGCCATCAATAAACAAACAATCCTGGTAGAGGAGAAAACAGTACCACTCAGTGCAGGAATGACGGTTTCAGCAGAAATAAAAACAGGCCAACGCCGTATTATCGAGTTTTTGTTGTCACCCATTATTCAACATATCGATGAAGGTGCGAGGGAGCGTTAGTATGAAAAAAACCATCATAGAGTTCATTAAGTTTTTAGTGTTAGCGGCTATTCTTTTTTCGCCACTGTTACTATTCCCGGAAGATACTCGAAGCTTAACAACGCATCAAGTGATGTATCACTCTTATCGCAGGCCTACCAATATTTACAGTGGAGAAATTCATGGATATGTCGATCACGTTCTCAAAACATGGAACGCATTTCATGATGATATCGACAGCATAGCCCACTTAAAACCTGACGATATGCTCACCATAGAATCAAAAACCTGTAATCAAAATAATCACTGTGGCTACATCGTAGCCATCAAAATTGATGGGCAATATGTCATCAACAAGCATAAAAGTAAGGAGCACTAATGGCTAGATTAACTGCTGCACAAGTACTACATAGGAAAACAGCCACAACGGTTGAGCTGTTATAGTAAATAAATACTATAGATCAGATAAATACAGCCCAGAGGTTACTTGAGCTCAAGCACTAACAATATAGTCACGATAACAAAGGGATATTATGATAAAGCACTCTCTAAGAAATGAACACAAAATATATAACTGGTATTTTTTTGTTGTTATTACCGCCGCAATCATACTGTACTTGCTAGGCACGTTCAGTTGGTGGCTGCTTAGCATTATTACTTTATCTATTGCACCAACCTCCTTGATTTACATGCAAATATTTTGTGATCACTCTAGAATTTTTAGAAAAGCCTTTGGCGTCATTTTTATAGCCACTGTGTTTTATTACTGCTACATTGGCATATCCGACCCGGTATTCGGTACACGTGCATTTTTAGCATCCATAGTTACCTACGCTGGATTGCTAGCAATCATCCATGTTTTCACCACTTCTATCTTGTATAAATTACTAAATCAAAAATGAATAATATGCATCTTATTAAATTGAGAAGGAACTTTTTATGAACACACAACCCAGCACACCTACTGGTACTTTTACCTACTATGAACTTTTACAGTATATCCATAAAATATGGGACGGTACGGGTACTTTTAATTCTCATGCACCCAGTGGAACTGAAGTGATAGCTCCAACCACAGCTGCTAGTATCGCCTCTTACTTAAATAGCGAAGCTGATTCGTTAAGACGCTTGGGCTATAACTCATCTGATGTAGTTTCATTAGCGAATGCGATGAAATCCTCAACCACGGCGAGCATGTTAGATTCCGTAAAACAGTTTACAAAGCCATTTGGTGGTGTTGCTGGTTCAGTATTGGTCGGCGTATTGGTAGGCGATACCTCAACACCAGAGGCAACAAGAGAAACCCTACAAAAAGCCGTATCAGGGGCACTATTTGGTGCCGCTTTAGGGGCTGGTATTGGTTTAACACTTGCTTTTGTGGGTGTTGCAGCCGTGCCTGCGACAATTATCGCAGGACTAGCAGGAGGGTACCTCGGTGGTAGCCTTGGAAACAAATTAATCGACTTCCTAAATGCAGGCGGACAAAACGCCATCAATACCCTTGTTGATATGATTATGGCAGATGTCTCTGATGGGCTAGATAATGTAGGACAATGGTTAGACAATAACTTAAATCAAATTGAAAATTCATTTTCAGACATATTTAACGCAATGAGCGATGCGGTCAGTGACTTTAGTGATTCAATATGGTCAAACCTCATTGATCTGTTTTCCGATATTCAAGATGCGGCTCGCCCTGTTGACCCTCTGATTTTTGATCTGAATGGTGATGGAGTTAATACCCTTAGTCTCGATGCTGGTGTTCTTTTTGATCATAATAAAAATGGCATTAAGAGTTCAACTGGTTGGGTAGCCGCCGATGATGGCTTACTTGTTCTTGATCTCAATGGTAACGGTATCATTGACAATGGCGGAGAACTATTCGGTGATAACACCGTTGTTAATAATGAAACAGGCGAAACGGCACGGCATGGTTTTGCTGCGCTCACCCAATATGATGACAATGGCGATGGCATCATAGATGCGCAAGATAGTATCTATACTAACTTAAAGATATGGCAAGACATTAACTCCGATGGGATCAGCCAAGCTTCAGAGTTAAAAAACCTAGAGCAATGGCAAATCAAGTCCATCAACTTAGACGCTATAGCAAGCTCGCGAACACAAAATGGTAACCGCTTTGACTTTGATAGTACCTTTACTTGGCATTCAGGTGAAACAGGTCATATTTCCGCTCTAGCTTTTGCTCAAAATACCATTATTTCAGAGCATATCGAACCTATTGAAGTCGGCGAACGCGCTTCAGCATTACCTGAAGTAAGCGGTGCCAATGGTTTACGAGATCTGCGCCAAGCCGCAACACTCAGTGAGGAATTAGCTGATAAAGTTGAAGCATTCAGCCATGCTCAAACACGAGATGAACAAAAAGCCCTTATCCAAGATGTACTTGTCGCGTGGAGTGATACCTCACATATCGACACTTGGCGCAAGCGTATATTGGACTTAAAACAAACAGCTCACTCAACACCGTATACAGATGAAAATGGCGGTTGGAAATGGAATGATGACATGACTCATTACCAACAGTTGGGACCAAGATACTTTGATACGAACAGTAACCAATACATCACGCCAATTTATGCTGCAATCAATTTACCAAATTTGGCAGAAAATAATGCTCAAGTTATCAAAGCTTCCATCATTCAAGCATTTGGCGCCAATTTAGAAAATGTTTATGGCACATCAAGCTCATTATCATATGACTCTGTAGAGTATACTCCGGGACAAGGCTTTCAAAATTCAACTTGGTTCACCAACCAAGTTAGAGCCAACCGAACCCAAATGGTAGATAATGCCATCGATACATCTTACCAATCGATAGAAGACCGTATTTATTTTAGCTTAGCAGCGCAAACCCGCTTAAAGCCGCTGTTAGACACTATAGAGCTTAATTATTCCGAATCAGGTTTTAGTTATGATTTGAGTAAGTTTGAGCAAGCAGTTGAGCTACATGTAACAAAGCAAGCTAGTTCAGGTGTTGCTGACTTCATCGACATATACCGAAACATGGTGACCTTACAACATAGTAATAGCGTTACCACTTTATTGTCAGATATGGTCAGTCAATACAAAAACTCAGAACTTGCGACTGAGTATTCATTTAATGAGAGTGATAGTAACGATATATTAGCGGGTACCGACAATAACGATACCATAAATACAGCCTCAGGAAATGACATAATACTCGCAGCCAAGGGCAACGACATTGTTAACGGGGGTTCTGGTGATGATGTGCTTCATGGCGGTTTAGGAGAAGATTCTCTCTACGGTGGCTACGGCAATGATATTCTACATGGCGGCCTCGGTAATGACACGCTATCCGGCGGACAAGGCAATGACACCTATCATTGGGGACAAGGTCAAGGTAATGACACCATTCATGAGTATGACCGCTATGACGCGCGCAATGACTCCCATGTTGACACCTTAATCCTAGACGACAGTAT